>JAIRZR010000465.1 GCA_031267155.1 Prevotellaceae bacterium
GATTATTGTTGCAGTCGCCACTCTGGTTGAAATGACAAAAGCAGTTCTTAATCTGTTCAAAAATAAAAGATGAACAGCATGCCGGGCGACTTTCGGCGGAAATAATTCCATTGCAGGAATCTTATCCTATTTCCGTTCCGTTATCCATTATTTCCGAGGCTTGCACCAGACACATTTTTCCGGAAGAATTTTTCGCCATGAGTATCATTCCCTGGGATTCTATCCCCTTGATTTTCCTTGGAGCGAGGTTGAGCAAAACGCAGACCTGCTTGCCGATTATATCTTCAGGCCTGTAAAATTCCGCTATTCCCGACACAATAGTTCGCGTATCAATGCCCGTATCGATAGTCAATTTCAGCAGCTTGTCCGTTTTAGGCACACGTTCGGCGGCGAGGACTGTTACAGTACGGATATCCATTTTCCCGAAATCGTCAAACTGCACTGTTTCCTTTTGAGGCGCCACACTGCCGGCAGCGGAAGCATCGGATTTTTTACTCGCTTCCAGTTTCTCCATCTGTGCTTCGATAATGCTGTCCTCGATTTTGTCGAAAAGCAGTTCGGGAACGGCTAACTGGTGTCCTTCGGCTAAAAGACCGGTTTCGCCAAGTCTGTCCCAGTTCAGAGCCTCAATATTCAGCATCCTGCGCAGCTTTGTTACTGTAAACGGTAAAAACGGTTCGAGGATAATGGAGAGATTTGCGGTTATCTGCAGGGATATGTTCAAAATCGTCGAAACCCTGTCCATATCTGTTGCGGCAAGTTTCCACGGTTCGGTATCTGCCAGGTATTTATTGCCCAGGCGCGACAAATCCATGACTTTTTTCAGCGCCTCTCTGAATTTGAACGTTTCGATGCTGTTCTCGACGTCCTTCCTGATTACCGGGATTTCTACAGTTATTTCCCTGTCAAAGTCGGTCAGCGCGTACACTTCTGGAACTTTTCCATTGAAATATTTATGTGCCAGCACTAATGCCCGATTGACAAAATTACCTAAAACAGCCACCAGTTCGCTATTGTTGCGCGTCTGGAAATCCTTCCATGTGAAATCGTTATCCTTGGTTTCCGGAGCATTTGCACAGAGCGCATACCGCAACACATCCTGCTTGCCCGGCAGGTCGTCGAGATACTCGTGCAGCCAGATAGCCCAGTTGTGCGTGGTGGAAATCTTGCGTCCTTCAAGATTAAGAAATTCATTCGCTGGCACATTGTCCGGAAGAATATAATCGCCGTGGGCTTTCAGCATCGACGGAAAGACAATGCAGTGAAACACAATATTGTCTTTCCCGATAAAGTGCACGAGTTTTGTTTCCCTGTCTTTCCAGTACAGTTCCCATGTGTCGGGCAAAAGTTCCTTTGTATTCGATATATAGCCTATCGGCGCATCAAACCACACGTACAGCACTTTTCCTTCGGCGCCTTCGACGGGAATAGGCACTCCCCACGAGAGATCGCGGCTCACCGCACGCGGTTGCAGTCCCTGATCCAGCCAGGACTTGCACTGTCCGTAAACATTTGTTTTCCATTCCTTATGACCGTTCAAAATCCAGTCTTCCAGAAAATCCTGATACCGGTCTAAGGGCAGATACCAGTGCGACGTCGGACGCAGAACGGGTATGCTGCCGCTGATTGTCGATTTCGGATTTATCAGCTCGTTTGGGCTGAGGGTGCTTCCGCATGATTCGCACTGGTCGCCGTATGCCTTTTCGCAGCCGCATCTGGGACAGGTTCCTTCGATATATCTGTCGGCAAGAAACTGTCCGGCTTCTTCGTCATAAAACTGTTCCGACGTCTGTTCGATAAACTTTCCCTCATCATAAAGCTTCCGGAAAAAAGCCGAAGCGGTCTCGTGGTGTATGCTGGAAGTTGTTCTCGAATAGATATCGAAAGTTATCCCGAAACGCTCAAACGAATCCTTTATCAGACTGTGATATTTATCAACCACATCCTGTGGCGAAACGCCTAAACGTCTTGCCTTTATGGTAATCGGTACGCCGTGTTCGTCCGAACCTCCTATAAATACGACATCGCATCCTCTCAGGCGCAAATAGCGTGCATATATATCGGCAGGAATATAAACCCCGGCTAAATGCCCGATGTGAACAGGACCGTTTGCGTAAGGTAAAGCCGATGTAATCAAGTATCTTTTATACATTTATACTGTTTTTATCTTTATTTTCAGAAGAACAAAGGTAATGACAAATGTATAAATATGCAAACGGGGAAGAATGTGATTAATGGATGCTTGCGGATAAGGATAGGATGAAATACCTGTAATTCTCATTGAAAAAACGATTGCAGAAAAATAAATTCCGGCATAAATCACATTAACAAAATCAATATTATCAATCAATTTGAAAAAAATTGCGAAAAAAATTTTATGGACAATAGAAATAAAAGTTTGCCAATTCATGAAAAACCTGTAATTTTGCTGGCGATAATTTTATTAAGTTTTACGTAAAAAAAATAAACGAATATGGCAATACCATATGTTATTATTCCAAAGGGAAATCCGGACAATCCGGAAGCTCCGAAAAAGTACTACGCGCAGACAAAGGCAAGCAGCGAAGTGAGTCTTAAAAAAACTCGGCAGGGAAATTTCGGAAGGGCAGCACAACGATCAGCGATACCGATGTGATTGCTGTGTTGAACGACCTGACAAAAGTCCTGAAACGCCATCTCGACAATGGCGAAATTGTGCGTCTCGGAGACTTTGGCGCTTTTCAGCTGGCAATAAGCAGCGAAGGAGCAGACACAGCCGAAAAGTTTAACGCTTCGCTGATTAAGGGAGGAAAAGTTACTTTCAGACCGGGCGTTGACTTGAAAGAAATGCTTGCAACTTTGAAGTACGAAAGGGCGAAGTAAAAAGCAGGCGAGCTTTTTTGGAAAAGCAGATGAAGAATTTAAAAACATGAAACAAAGGAATATATATATGTTATAGAAAAGAAAAGTAAAATATAATTTGAGCTAACGCTCTTATTCTCTCATTTACGAAATCTGCCAAAAATAAAACCAATTAAATCACTGCATATTACATATTTACCATAAACAGTTGAAAAACTTTTTCTTGATATTTATGCTTGTATATCGTTTTTTTTTTTGTACATTATATACCATAATTGCAACGAGCATTAGCAAGATACAACTTGCTTTCAATCAGTTCAAACACATTTTTGATACTGGTTACAGATGCTTGATTTTGGTAAGAATAACGATAAAAATTAAAGATATGCCAGCAAGTCAGTTCAGATTACCTCGCCTGTGCGAGTACTGCGGAAAACCGTTTGAAGCAAAGACGGTCGCAACCCGCTTTTGTTCCAATGCCTGTGGCAACAGGGCAAACAAAGAGCGGTTGAAAAAAGAAAAAGAGGAGGCACGGAAACAAACCCTGCTCGAACACGCTGCCACGCACATTGCCGAAATCCAAACCCGTCCCTACATTACCGTTGCCGAAG
>JAIRZR010000469.1 GCA_031267155.1 Prevotellaceae bacterium
ACGGGAAAGAAGGCGAAGGCTTTATCCGGTTCAACATAGCATGTCCGAGACAAACGCTCGCCGACGGACTGCAACGCTTCATACGTGTTTTCGGAAAAAAATGAGCCGCCACAGCGAACACGCTGCGTCCGCGCTAAAAGGGGGGAGGCTTGCTTTTAATTTATACATCTGGGGGCAAATCCCTTTTCATATAACAATATCGCAAACGACTGATATGAAGCAGATTATTGATGCGACAAAAAATCCCGTCAGGGATGAAATATCGGTAGTAAAGCAATCCAGAAAAGCCTCTTAATGTGCTGCTTACGAAAAGCGTCATTTTGAGGCGCTATGGACATATTTTATTTAACGTTAAAAACAAAAGCATCTATTTCTCGTTACAGGGCAGCTTTTTGCTTCGAATTCGAGGCTAAAAATGTTTTTTCGCGCGCTAAAAATGTTTTTTCGCATGCTAAAAATGTTTTTTCGCACGCTAAAAATCTTTTGTCGTACATCTCAAAATATGTCCATAGCGCCTCAAAATAATATTTCGCCACCAAAACAGCGGGATATTTTTTCGCATTAAATAATTTACACTATCTTTGTTCCCGAAATAAATTTTAGTCATTAAATTAAAAACAGTTCATTATGAGAAAGAAAGTAGTTGCGGGAATTGATATTGGCGGGATGAATACCCGCATAGGTCTGGTTGACCAGAGCGGGGAAGTTCTGGCTGACAGCAATATTGCTACGGATCAGTATCCCACGCCGGAAGAATTTATCTCCGCGATACACAACAGTATAGACCTTTTGTTGAAAAACCCGGACATGCCCCTTTCGGAGCTTATCGGCATAGGCATCGGAGCGCCGTGTGCAAATTATCATACCGGGAGCATCGAAAATGCCGCGAATCTTCCGTGGAAGCATGTTCCCCTGGCTTCGATGCTGGAAGTGAATTTTCCCGACGTACCCGTCAAGGTGACAAACGACGCGAACGCTGTGGCGATTGCGGAAATGATATACGGGGATGCCAGGAACCTTAACGACTTTGTTGTCATAACGCTGGGCACCGGTCTTGGCAGCGGCATCGTTTCCAACGGGGAACTGATATACGGTCACGACGGCTTTGCCGGGGAAGTGGGACACATCACCGCCGTTCCGAACGGAAGGCAGTGTAACTGTGGACGCTGCGGATGTCTTGAGACATACGTTTCAGCCCGCGGAATAAAGCGCACCGTATTCGAGCTGCTGGCAAACTCCACGGAAGACAGCCTGCTGAGAGATTCATCCTTTAACGAACTCAGTTCGAAAGACATTCATGCCGCGGCGCTTAAGGGCGATCCCATCGCAGTGGAAGCGTTCAGGATAACGGGCGAAATACTCGGAAGAAGCCTGGCGGACGTCGTTGCATTTACCAGCCCCTCGGCAATATTTATCTTTGGCGGTCTGGCAGAAGCCAAAGACATGATCCTCAATCCCGCAAAGGAAAATATGGAGAAATACCTTGTCGGCTGTTTCAGGGGAAAAGTGCAGATAAAACCCTCGGCTCTCGGCAATAAGGACGCCGGGATTGTTGGCGGAGCATCATTAGTATGGAGAAATTTTATATAAATACAAAGCCATGTTTTTTCCTCCAAGATATATAATACGGGTAATAAAGTCGATACTGTTCATAACGGCATTTGTCGCAATTCTCCTGTGCATCATGTATTTCCTCTCGGATAAGAGAGATCAGGCAGTGAATTTCAGGGATTTGATTGCGTATCCCGCCCATCTTGCCGGCTTCCTTGTGCTGTACGGGATAGCCTACCCGCTGGTCTCGTTTGTCAAAAAAGATGCGATGCTGGTCAGAAGCTTTTCCGAAGAACGGATCAACATACTGAAAATTTTCGATTCGATGGGATACGAACTTGCGGATGAAAAAGACGGAGTGCTGACATTCCGCCTGAAAAACAGGATTACACGTTTCATGAGACTGTTCTACGAAGACATGATTGAAGTCGAGTATAACGAAGGAAAAGTTTCCCTGTCCGGATTACGGCGCGATATATACAGGCTTACCCGGTATATCGAATACCTGAACAAAAATATTTAACACCAGATACACGAAAACGCCATGAAAGTTTCTCCATTTTCTATAATACTCTCATTCGCCTGCCTGATGATACTGGGTATATTCCTTATTCCCAAGATGCCCGTCAAACTGAATCCCTCGCGCGCGCTTCCCGTAGTCAACCTGTCATTTTCCATGCCCGGACAGTCGGCGCGTGCGGTCGAGATGGAAGTGACGTCCAAGGTGGAAGCCATGCTGAGCCGGATCAAGGGGGTGCAGGGAGTCACTTCCCGCTCGTCTTCCGGACGCGGGTACATAAGCGTCCGCCTGTCGAAACATACCGATCCCGACATTGCGAGGTTCGAAGTATCGACGGTTGTCCGCCAGACATGGCCCTCGCTTCCCGAAGGCGTCAGCTATCCGTATATCTCGATGTCGGGGACAACGGAATTTTCACAGCCGTATCTGCGCTATACGGTCAATGCGCCCTTTTCCCCGATGCAGATACAGGAGTATATAACCGACAACCTGAAACCCAAGCTGTCCGAAATACCCGGCATCGACCGCATCGACGTTTCCGGCGCAAGCCGCATGATTTACAGGCTGGAATACGATTACGCCATGCTGCAGAACCTGAAGATTTCCGTGGGCGACATTCAAAACGCCATACGATCGTATCTCGGGCGCGAATTTCTCGGCACGGGAAAAATAGTGGACGGGGACAGTGGAAACCAGTGGATTCGCATTGCCCTGATTTCGGAAGACAGAAGCCAGCCTTTCGATCCCGCTGTCATACAGGTGAAAAATATCGACGGGAAAATCATCTATCTGAACAGTGTCGTGAAAACCACATACGAGGAGGAAGAGGTCTCGAGCTACTTCCGCATCAACGGGCTTAATTCCATTTACCTCTCGCTCACTGCAAAGGACAATGTCAACCAGCTTAAACTTAGCCAGCTGACCAAAAAGGCGCTGGACGATTACAGCGAGAATTTCCCGAAAGGGTATGAACTGCACCTGTCATACGACGCCGGCGAATATATTCAGGACGAAATGGATAAAATCTATTTCCGTTCAGGCCTGACCGTTTTGATTCTGCTGTGCTTTGTCTTCTGCGTGTACCGGAATCTCAAATATTCACTGCTTGTAATATCCTCATTAGTCGCCAATATTGCCATCGCCGTAATTTTTTACTACATATTCGGACTTGAGATGCAGCTGTATTCGCTGGCAGGCCTGACCATTTCGCTGAACCTGATCATCGACAACACAATCATCATGTCCGACCAGATTATCCGGCGCGGCAACAGGCGGGCTTTCATGGCAATACTTTCGGCAACACTCACGTCCATAGGCGCGCTGTCCGTCATAATGTTCATGGACGATAAAGTCCGTACCAACCTGCAGGACTTCGCCTGGGTCATCATTATAAATCTTGCTATCTCCCTGTTTATCGCGCTGTTTCTCGTGCCTGCGCTGATCGCAAAGCTCAATCTCGTGAAAAAGGAAAAAAAACCGAAGAAAAAAAGGAAACTGCTCAGACGCCTGCGCTCATGTTTCCGTCCAAGACTGGCTTTCACAAAGCGACTTGCACGGAAAACGCGGGGAAAAAGAATCTATGTTTACCTCAACCGCATCTACGGAAGGATAATTGTGGTTACACAGAAGCGAAAACGCTGGATTGTAGCGGCAGTCATCCTGATATTCGGTTTGCCCGTGTTCATGCTTCCCGACAGGCTGGGCGAAAAGAGGGGATACTATTATGTGCAGAATGAAAATCAGGGATTCTGGTACAAGCTGTATAACAATACCATTGGCAGCGTCTTTTACAAGGAAAAGGTCAAGCCCATATCCGACGTGGCTCTGGGAGGAACTTTCCGCCTGTTTGCGCAGAAGGTGAGCAACGGCTCGTATGCGTCGGGCGAAAGAAGCGAAACGGTGCTGACCGCGGCAGCTTCCGGACCAAACGGCTTTACCAGGGACCAGATGGATGCTCTGGTACAGAAGATGGAAAACTATATCAAGCAGTATGTCGAAGTCAGGCAGTTTGAGACGTCTGTCGAAAGCGGACAGAGAGCCAGTATCCGGATTATGTTTCACAAGGAACACCAGCGCAGCGGATTTCCCTACCGGCTCAAAAGCAGGATTATAAGCAAAGCCAACGAACTCGGCGGCGGAAGCTGGCAGGTGCACGGGGTCGGCGACGGATTCAGCAACGACGTCAAGGAACAGGCGGGTTCGAGCAGAATAAAACTTCTGGGATACAATTACGACGAACTGCTGTTCCTGTCCGAAAGCATGAGGGATTCCCTTCTGCATCACCGCAGGATAAAGGATGTTACCGTCGATTCGAAATTCAGCTGGTATAAAACCGACTATACGGAGTTTGTATTTGACCTGAACAGGGAAAAGCTTTCGCAGAAACAGATTCTGCCGGTTCAGCTGTTCAATTCGTTTGCGCCCCTGTTCGGGAAAAACCTCGGCGCGGGAGAGTGGATACACAACAACAGGGCTGAGTATATCCGGCTATATTCCAAACAGTCCAGTGATTTCGACATCTGGAATATGGAAAACTATCAGGCTAAAACCGACGAACAGGAATACAAGCTTGTCGATATCGCAAAAATCGAGAAGTGGCAGGCGCCGATGGAAATCGCCAAGGAAAACCAGCAGTATCTTCTGTGTGTACAGTACGAGTATATTGGCGCCTATCAGCAGGCCGGCAAGGTGATGCAGCAGCAAATCGACGTTTTTAACGAACAGGCGCCGCTGGGATATAAAGCCGAAAGCGAATCGTGGTCGTACTGGTGGGGCGATTCCGCGTCGAAACAGTACCGGCTGCTGTTCCTTATTATCCTGATTATCTTCTTCATGTCAAGCATACTCTTCAATTCGCTTACCCAGCCGCTGGTAATACTCTTTATTATCCCGGTTTCGTATATCGGCCTGTTCCTGACATTCTACCTGTTCAAGCTCAATTTCGACCAGGGAGGGTTTGCCGCCTTTATGCTCCTGACGGGAATATCAATCAATGCCAATATTTACGTGCTGAACGAATATAATAACATAAGGAAATTACGTCCGCTGATGAAACCGCTGAAGGTCTATATCAAGGCATGGAACGCTAAAGTGCTGCCAATATTCCTGACGGTCTTTTCCAGTATACTGGGATTCATCCCGTTCATGACAGGCCAGTACAAGGAGGCTTTCTGGTTCCCGCTCGCTGCAGGAACTGTGGGAGGACTGATTATGTCATTCATCACTCTGTTTCTGTTCCTGCCACTGTTTATGGGCGTCGGGAAAACTAAAAAAAAGTTAAAAGTTAGAAACTGAAAACTGAAAGTTTCGCGATGCAAGGCAAAAAGAACTGAGCGAGCTTTTTTGCAAGGCTGTGATATTGTCGGTATTGCCGGCAACGGCAATCATTTCGACGATTGGTGTAGGGGCAACCTTTTGCGGTTGCCCTAATATGGATGACGAATAAGGGCGACCGCAAAGAATAAAGGCGAACACGCAGGTTCGCCCCTACACTGGACACAGACACATCGACGCTGTGATATTACCGATATTGTTTGCAACAACAATCATTGCGACGACGTAGGGGCGACCTTTGCGGTCGCCCCTAATCCCGTTCAGTCTTTGTTCTGTCCCTGAATTTGCAAAGCTTGGGGTTCCTTGCTTTTAGCGCGACGTAGTCTGGAGACGTCTGGAGACTACGCCGAGCAGGAATTTTATCGGAATATTCATCTGTTTATTTCATCCTTTAATATCTCCATTCTCATTTTTGCTTCTTCATCTCCAA
>JAIRZR010000098.1 GCA_031267155.1 Prevotellaceae bacterium
AAGGCTTTCCCGGAGCCGAATACAAGGCTTTCCCAAGCAAAGAGGAAGCCGAAGCATATTTGACGGATAAAGACATTTACGCCCAAAAAGTAAAAGAGGATATTTCCAAGGGTTATGCCTTGGCGTTTTGCGATGGCAGTTTCGACAGCAAGCAAAATAGATATTCCTACGGAATCCTGGCAATTGACAAGGATTTGAATGAACATGCCATTTGCGGCTCCGCAAGAAATCAGAAATATGTGTCCAGTCAAAATATCATCGGTGAAATCTTCGGAGCAATTCACGCTATGGATTGGGCAATTTCCAATGGGTACCCTAAATTAAAAATCTTTCATGATTATGAAGGGTTAAGCAAATGGATTTCTGGAGATTGGGAGTCGAAAAGCGAAGCCGCTAAAATGTTTGTCTCTTTGTACAAGGCAAAATTTGCCGGGATTTTACAGGTTGAGTTTGAGAAAGTGGTTGGACATAGCCATAATAAATAACAACGACAAAGCGGATGAATTGGCTAAAAGAGCTTTGTCTGACAATTCCAGGATACCGGTTCATGGGGATAGCTGGTATACTGTGCCGTATTTCAGCGATGGCGATCTTAAAACAATTTTGGATATGATTACGGAAGATCATCCAGAAATAGGGATTGTTCCGGCGGAAGAAAGCGCAAAATTTATATACAGATTGATTCTTGAAAAGAACAGGCTGACAGTGACCGTGTTCAGAACAGGCGGGCGGAAACTGCTGGTTCAGGGGAACAATTCGATTCTTTTTCAAATATTCACCACATATATCAATGAACTGAAAGACGTAAACGCAGAGCAGATTATTAGCTCCGCATACAGGACAAAGATTGACGCTGAGAGGGTGACGAAGGATTTTAACGATTTGTTCCCATCTTTTCATACCGATTATCCTGAAAACATAAAACGCTTAATCAGACAGGCTATAATAAACTTGAGTTACTACGTTGAAAGCGAAGATTATTCCCAATATGTTTTCCCAGTACTGCGCGCACTCGAAGGACATATGAAATACCTTTTCGGCAAGTCGGGAATAACTGTCGCGAGCAAAAGCCCGTTCGGTATGTTTGACGTTGATCAAGCATCTCACAGGTATTATCTGCCTGTATCGATTCACGTTCAGGATCGGAGTATCAGAGCTAATCTGGAAGAATGTTACAACTTCTACAACGCTACCAGACACACAATTTTCCATTATGGGGATATTTTAGGGACAACCGATTCAACGAGGCTTATTGGAACAAAAAAAGAAGCTGACGAATTGATCAAAGAGTGTCTCAGGTTAATCAGCGAATGACACTGCCGCGGGGGAAATAGTCATGAAAGAATACGTATTGCGAAAAATAGAAGATGGGAAATATTATTTATTTTGCTTGAGCTTTAACAGTATCCTAAATTATTTGCGCGATTTGGAGAATGAGGAAGAAATTAAGGCAAATACGGGTACGCTGATAATAGATCAATTTTTAGTTGCCGGTAACGGGGAAAATCGTTTTGTATCCTGCGATTTTTCTAATGGTATCATCAAAATTTCTTCGGCGAACAATTTTGCCCCTAAAGCCGAACTTGACGCTTTAGCGTTAAACGTTTTACAGGATAATTCCAACTTACTCGATAACTCGATATTGACTAAGAAACAACGGGAGCTAATTCTAGAGGGTCAGTTGATTTAAATTCAAATAAGCATGATCCTTTTGGATTTCATGTAACAACACTCTCAATGTGCCGCGATTTGCCTCATTGTTTGCTCTCTCGGCATTTCCGCTAATCGACCTTTGAAATGTCTGGCCTCGATGACCTGATCCATTCGCAATTCCCAAAAAGTCGCCTGAACATATTTGCCGTGGCTGTCCCATTCGTTTTCTCTCGGAGGCGTCACGTCGAATATTCTTTCCCACGACTTGCGCTTTACCCGTATTTGTTCATCAGGCGGCAGATTGTCGAACCATTTTTCCTCCCGTTCATAGTCGGAGTCATCATAATAGTCGGAATAATCTCCGTAATAACCATTATTGAGGACGATATACCACATATCCTCATTACTGAGCAAAACATCTTTATCCGGTATCTCCAATTCAATACATACTTGATTCCCTGTGTAATTTCGACATTCCGCGCGCCGCAGGTCAGGTTTCTTATGACGCCAGTCCAACGTATGCCACGCCCAAATCGGGTATTTCACACCTTCGGGCGGAGGACCGACGCGAAGCGCCATTTGCTCCGCAAGCCAATCGTAAGATGGGCCAAAACCGAATTCAGTTACCAACTCCGATTGAGCCGGATTGCAACGGATTATCTGTTCTTTTTGCAGTTTTTCAAACAATAATTCCGGTTGCAGAGACCATAAAAGCATTAGGATAAGCCCCTTCTTGATGCCGCGGAACGTCTTTTTCAGACGTAGGTTTATCGTTCGCGCGTCAACGTCGTACTTAGTGTTTTTTAGTGCTACTGCCGCATCGATTCCTCGTCCGTCCTTTCGATTTTGAAAATCACCGGACGTATACCGTCATTGCAACTGCATATAGCTACGCCGGGTTTTTCAATCCAGTCACCGTAATAGAACACCTCACTGCCGTGCGACAGGGCGAACACATACTGGTAAATAGCCTTCCACGCCTCATCACAAAAGCCCTCCGGTTTTGC
>JAIRZR010000147.1 GCA_031267155.1 Prevotellaceae bacterium
TGTCCACAAGCTTTTCGCTTAATGTCAGCTGCGATGGCGGCTGTACTATTCCAAAGGCTTTTGTCCCGGCAGGAAATTTATGAAAAACGGTTATCATACTCTCCTCCTTTCCTCACAGCGGGTACATTTTTCATAATCGTAGTGACTGTCGTTCCCCGCCGGAACCCAGTCGTGCTCGCATGTCTCACGGAGATGCCTGAGCGTTTCGTCGATATTCCCGATCTGCTCTTCGAACAGGGTGCGCACGGTCGACAGCTGCCTGTCCATATCGTCGCAGGGATTGCATATCCCGTCAAGAAGCCTGATCGCCTGATTGATGTTCCTGACTTTCTTTTCGAGCGCAGTACGCGTAATTAACAGTTTCTTAATCATTCGGACTGATTTTTAATTAATTCGATTAAGTCTTTCAGGACTTGACGGCGTGTTTCCGTGTCTTCACTTTCCGGTTCGAGCAGCGTGAGTTCCGGAATCAGTTTATTTGCAATAAGGGAAATGCTTGACCAATATTGCTCATTGGTGATAAAATCCTCATACCACGCCACGTCGCTTATTGCGGTACAAATATGCCTGCCGTTATAATTCGGCAGTATCCCATTAAGAACCTTCAGTTTATTCTCTTTCGAAAGTTCCTCTATCGTCTCCCAAATGGCGCAGTCTTCCGAAGAAAGCTCCTTTTCCGCCTCCTGCCTGATTCTTTCTCTTATATCGTTATTCATGATACGGGAAAGGTTTCGGGTTCGCAATCTCTGTTTACAATAGCCGCGATGTTTGCAAGCAATTCATCGCAGCACTCGTTAATGCTTTTGCCCCTTCCGACGGCTGCCTTACTGTCCGCCCATAAAACGAGCAGCAGTGTTTCGCCGATAAGCAATGCCGCCGACGGCTCAAATTTAACATTCGGAAACTGCTCTCTTGAGCGTTCAAGTCCGAAATTTGTCAATTCTGTCATGTTCATGATGTTGTTATTTAATTAAAATTCATATTCATAATTGGTATGTTTTGAAACAATTACCAAATCATTGCCTCCTGTCTCAAAACCCTTAGCGAAAATGGTTTTGCAGCGTTTAGGGATACTTACACACTTCGATTTTTGCTTCTCGAACAGAGAGCAGTAACCCATTTTGTCATACCTGCCACTTAATAAAGCCGGACAGTTGCCGCAAAACTCGGGAATCTCATTGAATGATATGTCGTTTATTGCTATCATTGTTTTTCCTCCTTTTTTTACCTGCCCGGTTTGAAAACTTATTTGAATTTTCCTTAACTCTTTCAAACTTCAAAGTCTTCGTATCTTCATCTTCAACGAGATATCCTATGAGGGTTAAGTTTTGTAAGTCTATTGGGGTTGGATCGAATGGATAGTATTTATACATTCTTTCGAATTGTCTTATTACTTTTAGAGTTTCCATTATTTTCCGTAATTTTTTGGCATGTCAATAAAAAGGTACTCAAAATACAGGTCTCTAAACTGTTCACACGCGTACGTGGCGAGTTCACGTGTTTTAAAGCAAAGCCGGGAGCCGATAGTCGTACCCGTATTCGTAGCCGCGTCAATCGCATTAGCGCTAACGAAGCCCGCATGCGTGCCGTTAGATTCGGTATAAAACCAGTTCCAGTATTTGTACTGATTATAATCCGTAAAATCAGGCTCCCAGCCTTCGTTTAATGCCCGGATAATGATTATCAGCTTGTAATAAGCAATAATGCTTTTCCTGTCCTTTTCGGGCAGGTGTCCAACGATGGAGATCTGCTCAGGGTCTAAGCCCAGTTCCCGGCAGGCGTCCTCAAACGTCTTAATCCTTTCTGTTATTTCTACTTTGTTCATGATGTTGTTATTTAATTTCATTTTTAAATTCTTTTATTACCCGTTTCAGGTTTGAACGAAGGTTATTGATGGTGCTGCCGGCTATTGTTTGTTCAAGTTTGAGAGAAAGGCGTTTGGCTATCTCGTGGAGCCTCCCGCGTTCCAACTTGGCGTTCTCTGTATAAAGTTTCAAATCGTATGTAAGATCAGCTTGCTTGGGCTCCTCTTCCTCTATCCGTGTTTCGAGCGTAAGCAACTCGTTTTCCCAGTCTATCACTTCTCTTAAGTCTCCAATTGCCTTCTTTAAAAAAGTACGCCATTCACTTTCTGCTTCAGGGAACGACCCCTTCAGGTAAAGCATATCTTCCATATTGTCTATAAGCGGAAGAATTTTATTTTGTCTATCTTTCATAATTCATTCCAGATTTTTAAGCCATTTCCTTAGAAACTCAATGCGGGGAGCATACCACTCGGCGGTGGTACAAGGCTTGTGAGTGGAAAACCAGTACCAGCCACAAATTTTATTGCCTGCATTTATAAATTCTCTTTTCATTAATTCATGAAACGCACAATAATCATTATGAGTGCGATATAATACACGATGCACTATAGTACATAAGCCCAGATTATTGCCGTTTTCCTGTTCCCATTCTATCCATGGCTTTAATTTTTAAGAGAGGGCTTTAAGGTCTTTAAAGGCTTTAAGGTCGCCTGCGGTTGAATCTTTTTCAGACCACTGCGCGCAGAGGATTAAGTAGTTTATGATGTCGTCGGCATACATGCCGCAGATGTCTATAATTATCTCTTCTCCGTCGCTGTCGTACCGGTTAATGACGTTTGCGTCATATTCGCCGTGATTTAACACGTCGTAATCCGTATTTTGCTCAATATAAGCTATTTCACTGTCTGTTAACATTGCTGATTTGTTTTTTATGCTCTTCTATATAGACATCCAGTTCCAAATAAATATCGTCTGCTATTTTCGTACTGTTCCCCAGAAATTTATGCGGGCTTACTCTACCATCCCTCCACAGTAAAGTTATTCTTATCGTAGAGGGTGCTTCGAGAGGGTTCAGGCAAAGCAGTGCTATTACCGTTAAATTATCAATCCGCAACAATTCATTATTATCGTCATGATAAGTTTTTAACACTTGCCATCCAAGTGTTAAATCTCCTACCGTCATCCTGACCTTTTCTCCATTCAATTCTGCCAATTCTTTTTCCCAATCATTCATTTTCAATTTAATTTATTAATTATTAATCATTTAACTGCTATTTTTGCTGCTTAATTTTTTCCCAAAGCGTTGCTTCATGACCTTCGTCATGGCTCTGCTTAATTCATTAAGTCAGCGATATTTACGCTTAAACAGCTGTAAATATCGCGACTGTTATTTTAGATACGCCCGCTCCGTAATCAGGACATCTCCGATGACGAAACCATTGGAGGCAGGGAAATTTTTCCGGAAAATACTGGTTGCTTCGATGTTCAGCGACAAATTTTCACGTTTGCCCTCTTCGTTTATTACCATTATCGTTCCGTCGTTGAGGTAAATATTTTCAACGTAGCCTCCAACGATACGCTGAAGCTCCTTTAACTGAAAATATTTCCTGTTTTTTGGTGTAACTGACTGCGTTTCACCGTTTGTTCTGTAAATTGTTGCCATAATCAATCCCTGTATGGTAAATAGTTTGAATAATCCTCTTTCGCCTGTAACGACTTCGCTCCTTCGGCAATATATATGCTGCGCTTTTTCACCCACGATTTTGTCCCGAAGCCGCGACCGTCGGCGTGAACGTGCAGGAATCTCACAAGAAAGGTCGACGGATGTTCGTCCAGTATTTCGACAGGCATCTTCCGTGTTTCAAATCTGCCGTCAAACAGTCGCTTTTTGTATGTGTATACTCCGACTCTCATGGCGTTTTATTTTTGGGACGGTTGGGACGCTGGGGACAGTGGGGACGCCTGCTCTTCGCACTCCACTTTCTCCAAATATTCGCACGCATATGCGCCACTGTATTTATCCAGCCAGACAACCCATGTGCCACACTGCCATTTGGGGCCGTGTACGACTGTAAAGATTGTGTTTTCGAGGTTTTCTATCCTTGCTTCGGCTCCCGTCATGCGGACTTTTGTGCCGGGGATAAGAGACATTTGCCTTGATTCTTCCCTGGCGGCGGCGCGGGAATAAATGATCCGGCTGTTTGTTCTGCCGACTTTTATAAAAAGTGGCTTGACAGGCTCATCACATGATTTATTTGCCCAATCGATCAGCTGTGCTTCCGTTACCGAATTGGGTTTGTGCGATATTTTCAGCGATACGGCGTCATCCCATTTTTCCTGCGCCTGCTCCAATGTCATTCTGACGTTTAAGGACAATTGGTATGTTTGGGCAGCCTGAAACATTTCGGACATGGTTCGCTCTGCCATTGGATACAGTTGTGGTAAATTCTTCGTATTCATTGTATTTTAATTTTA
>JAIRZR010000154.1 GCA_031267155.1 Prevotellaceae bacterium
AATATCAATGGCTTCCTTTCAATGCATACAAAGATTTAATAACTTTGAGACATAACATAAACGACATTTTAATAAATGTCGGAATAAAATATAACATTAATTTTACATGAGTACTTACAATAGTGGGAGCGTGAAATAATTCAAAAAAAATAATCACAAGACTCAGAAACTGTTTAAGGGATGCGAAATAAATAAGGTGTAACAATTTCATGATATTGTGAACATAATGCGCATTGCGAAATTGCCCGTAGGCTGGGGTGTTAAAAATATTGATTTGTTGAAAAATAATTGTGTCCCGTTTTTTGTACAAATGGATAAACAAACCTTATTTTCACCTAATTTCAATAACAAAACAAGCTCAGTAGCCTGCACGATTACAGACACATACAACCTTATTACCTTATTACTCTGCTGAGATCATTTCAGGAATAATCTGTGATATGTTTTTTCAATTCTTTCTCGAAATTTCCCCAAAATAATAAGCATTCGATTTAATGTCGTAAAAAGGAGAAATACGTGTAAAAATTAATAAGGTAATGAGGTAATTGTATATGTAATTTCCAAGGCTACTGAGGTGGTTTTGTTAGGAAAATCAGGTAAGAATGAGTTTTTTGGACGACAACAGGGTGCTAATTTTTGTCAACACCCCCATATACATAAAATGGAACGTAATTATTTTTCAATGTATGTAACATTTTTAACACCCCACCCGTAGGCATCAATATCAATAGAAAACCGTTTATCTCCTGTCACAAGCCTTTTAAGGCTTGCATGCGATAGCAGATCCCTGCATTCAATCCCCCGTGGGGCTTGTGGTATGTGTGTTGGGCTATTGATATTGATGCCTTGACGGACAATTAATTAACGCTATTTAACTTTTAGTTTTTAACTCTAAAATCTCTCTTTTTCCGTCATTCAGGACTTTAATAAATATTCGCAGAGTATTTTCGGGTAAGAGTTCCTCTATCATTTCGGGCCATTCGATGAAGCACAGTTCTCCGCTGTAGAAATATTCCTCGTATCCGAAATCGAAAACCTCGGCGACAGTGTTTATTCTGTAAAAATCGAAATGATAGATTGTCCGGTTATCGGGCGTCCGGTATTCGTTTACTAAGGAGAAAGTCGGGCTTGTAACATTTTCTTTTATACCGGCTTCGCGGCATATAGCTTTTATCAGGGTCGTTTTCCCCGCGCCCATATTTCCGTACAGGGCGACGATTTGCCTGTCGTTTAAGTCCCTGTAAATCTTTTGTGCGGCGGACTGTATATCTTCAAGTCCGGTTACGAACGGCAGCGTATTTTCATGCTTATTATTCATCACATTTACACATTCGTCACATTGTCAATCACAGTTCGCACGGAAGCGTACATTTCCGGAATATACTGTGGAATATCTTTCAATGGCGTCCATACAGCCATGTCGATATCCTCTTCATGCTGAGGTCTAAGCGCCTGATTTCCCGAATAAGCGGCGCTGAACCAGACAGTATGTTTGATTATGCGCGTATTGTCCCTGTCCCTGTAAACATGGTAAGTATCCATCAGTTTTTCTTTAATATCGATTCCCGAAATTCCACATTCTTCTTCGATTTCGCGACAGGCTGCGGAAACATCCGTTTCGTTTTCTTCGACCTTACCTTTCGGCAAATCCCAGTAACCCAGGCGGTGTATCAGGAGAATATCGCTGCCGGCATTGAAAACCGCGCCACCGGCAGCGCGGATACATTTGTTGCCGGCAGTCAAACAGCCGAATACGGATTCGGGAGACTCGTCATACACATAAAACTCCAAAACAGGCGAGCGCTCGAAAAAATCAAACAAAGCATTAACATCTTCGTGTTTACTTATCCTTGTACCCATTCCATTGACAGACCTGAAACATTTTTCCTCACTGTCCGAGATAATAAAGAATCGATTGCCGAGAAAAATCTTAAAATCACGGGATTGCCGGTTCATCTTTTCCTGATTCCTGAATTGTTAAGGGAAGAAAATTAATAACATATGACAATTGAACTTTCTGGATTGCTTCGTTCCTCGCAATGACGGGTAACCGTGTGCTATGCAATAGACATAATATCAGACGGTTATCCGTCATTGCGAGGAGTTGCGAGGAACGAAGCAAAGCAATCCAGAGTTTTTTATAATCTGTTATATCTTGTTTATTTCGCATACCTAAACCTTTTTTTCCGTCAGGCTTATACCCAATTCATCCAACTGTTCTTTGCTTATAATTGACGGAGAATCAATCATTACATCCTTGCCGGCATTGTTTTTCGGGAAAGCAATGTAATCGCGTATCGAATCGGAACCGCCGAAAATTGCGCACCATCTGTCAAATCCGAAAGCAATTCCCCCGTGTGGCGGCGCTCCGTATCTGAATGCATTGATTATGAAACCGAACTGCCTTTCCGCCTCTTCGGGCGTAAATCCCAGAACCTTGAACATTGTGCGCTGAATTTGGGCATCGTGGATACGTATGGAACCTCCGCCTATCTCCACCCCGTTTACAACAAAATCGTATGCGTTGGCTCTCACTTCGCCCGGATTGCTTTCCAGCATAGGCAGGTCTTCCGGATATGGCGATGTAAAGGGATGATGCATTGCGTAGTAGCGTTTTGTTTCCTCATCGTATTCAAACAGCGGAAAATCGACAACCCACAGAGGTTTAAAGACATTCCCGCTTCTAAGTCCGAGACGCGCGCCCATTTCGAGCCTCAGCGCCGAAAGTCCCGACAGTGTGATTTTTTTCGCTCCCGAAAGAATCAGTATAAGGTCGCCCTTTTTCGCTCCGGCGCTGTCGGCAAAAGCCTGCAGTTCTTCCGGAGTATAAAACTTGTCGATGCTCGATTTGATTCCGCTGTCGGACAGGCGGATATATACCAGACCCTTTGCGCCTGTCTGCGGACGTTTTACCCATTCCGTAAGTTCGTCGATCTGTTTCCGGCTATATTCCGCACATCCTTCCGCACAGATCGCACCAATGTATTCGGCACTGTCAAACACCTGAAATCCCTTGCCCTTCAGCGAAGAGGCATCGCTTATTCTCATGCCGAAGCGGATATCGGGTTTATCGCAACCGTAATAATTCATTGCATCATCATAAGTTATGCGCGGAAAATCGCTGTCAAACTCGACCCCGAGTATGCTTTTGAAAAGATGCTTTGCCAGACCCTCGAATGTCTGCAGTATGTCTTCACGCTCGACAAACGACATTTCGCAGTCTATCTGGGTAAACTCGGGCTGACGGTCGGCTCTGAGGTCTTCGTCGCGGAAGCATCTTACAATCTGGAAATAACGGTCGTAACCGGCAATCATCAGAATCTGCTTAAACGTTTGCGGCGACTGCGGCAGGGCGTAAAATTCTCCCTGATGGACTCTTGAAGGCACAACAAAATCGCGGGCGCCTTCGGGAGTGGATTTAATAAGGTATGGCGTTTCTATTTCGAGAAACTTTTGGGAATCCATGTACTTGCGTACTTCGTGAGCCATTCTGTGACGCAGCTCCAAAGCCTTGCGGAGCGGCGCGCGGCGCAGGTCAAGATACCGGAATTTCATTCTCAGCTCTTCGCCGCCGTCGGTATCGTCCTCGATTGTGAAAGGCGGCAAGTCCGAGGCATTCAGGATTTTTATTTCTTCAAGAAGTATTTCCACTTCGCCGGTAGGCAGTTTGGGATTTTTTGAAGCGCGTTCGGCAACTGTTCCCGTCGCCTGAATTACAAACTCCCTGCCTAAAGATGCGACTGTCGAAGTCAGGAGTTCGGGAGCTTTTTCGTCAAGAAGCAGCTGAGTGATACCGTACCTGTCTCTCAGGTCGATAAATGTCATCCCACCGAGTTTGCGTACGCGCTGTACCCAGCCGGCGAGTTTAACTTTGATTCCCTTGTCGGAGATACGCAGTTCTCCGCAGTTATGTGTTCTGTACATTATGTAGATTGCTTATTGTTTGCAGATATAAATACTGAATTCATACAGTAAAAGCAGCGGAAGACTGGCTGCCATCATGGTAAACGGATCGGGCGTAGGCGTTACGATTGCGACTACTATCAAGATGATAACTATGGCATACCGTCTGTATTTTCTCAAAAAAGCCTTGTTTACAATACCTATGCGCGAAAGCAGAAGTATCAGCACGGGCATCTGGAAAACTATTCCCATTCCCAGTACCAGCATTACAAGCACGTCGACGTATGAAGCGAGCGTTACTATTTCTTCCACGGCTTCGGAAACGGAAAATGTTACGAGAAACTTGAATGCTATGGGAAATACAAGCAGGTATCCTACAAGCACTCCGAGGAAAAAAAGTATCGAGGAAAACCAGAAGGCTTTTGTTGCCGCAGCGCGTTCGTTGTCGTACAGCGCGGGGCGGATAAACAGCCACAACTGATAGATTATCCACGGAAAGGATAAAACCAGACTAATCCAGAAGGAGGTACTGATGTATGCGAAAAACTGCCCTGCAACAGTTATATTCTGAAACCTTCCCTCAAAAGGTTCGACACATAAATTTGGCATCGACAGCAGGTTTCCAAGCCAGCACATTCCCCGGTATAATATGAAATCGGAATTCGACGGAGCAAAGATAATCGTGTCAAATACCAGCGATTTGTTTGCAAAAACCAGTATCATGCACACGAAAATACCGATTGCCATGCGGAATAAGGTCCATCTTAAATCATCAAGATGATCCCAAAACGACATCTCTTTTGGATCGCCTATCTGCTTTTGTTCTCCCATCGTAATTGAAATATTATATTTCTACTTGTCGTCGTCCTTGTCATCCTTCATTTCGTCCTTGAAACCCTTAATTCCCTGACCTATGCCTTTAAACAGTTCAGGAATTTTTTTCCCTCCAAACAAAAGAAGTACCACCAATACTATTATTACCAAAACAGTGGGGCTTAGAAGTAATACTGTGTTCATGCGTATTTTATTAAATTTAAACTAATTATATATGGAAACATCAATATTTTTTCATCTGTTTCCGGCTGCAAAGATATAAAATAATTATAAATTGAAAATGATGGCGTCTCGAAAAAGAATATCCTAATACTTTATCCAAAACGAGTGTTTCGCCCACGAAAGTGGTGGAAGATACTGCCTTGAGCTTCTCCGCCTCTGCGGAAAGTTCCTGTATCTGTTCACGGGCATTGTAGTATTTGTTATAGATTGGCTTGCCATCAGCGCCCACTTTGCCTATACATGTGCGAGCGTGAGTCGAGTATCCCTTCTTTTTGTCCCGGTACGACACGTCTTCGTAGAGATAGACCGTTCCGGTTTTCGATTTTATTTCGATAATCCTTTTCCCCATGACTGTAACATTTGAATGTGGTTACAAATATAGCCATTATTATTTGAGAAAAACAAGGAATTATCAAAATATTTTATTATTTATCAGCCAATTACAATAGATAGTTTAAAATGTGGTTACAATGGGGCGGGATTTACAGTTTCTAAAACTTCATCAAGTTCATCAATCATATTGGCAATAATCGTCAATACATATTTGGTAAATCCTTCCTGACGATAAGTTTTTCCGCCTTCGGTATCAGTACACCGTGACGGGACAAAGTCTAAAAAAAACGCTTCACTAAAAAAAATATTTACAGTCTCTCCTTTTTATCTGAAATACTTCCTGCGGCCAACAGAAGATATTTGGAATTCATTTCTGCATTTGACAACAAAGAGGCGGGTAGAAAAAGGTTATCCAAAGTCGTCGAATCAAAAACAGTAAACAGCAGGCACTACAAAGGATTTAATTTCTTCGATAAGAATGATACCTTATTATTGTTGACCATTGTCAGAGGAGAATTTAATATCAACGGTCTTAGAAACAAACATCTTCAAAAGCTGTTGAATTTGTCTGCTTCAAAGATTTCCAGAATAATTAAACGCTTACTCGTGCATGGGCTGATTAAAAAAGTGAAAAATTCTTATAAATATTATGTCTCTAAATTGGGAAAAAAAAGTTATTGTTATGGCTCAAAAAATCAAAGAAATATCGATCATTCCGGCGCTTTCGTACTAAAGTTTCTTGCCAAAATTACACCTGCATGAACGTATGGTTTATTTGGGTCAGCTCACCAATTATGAAGAGGGAGTTTCGGTATTACGGGAGTTTTATGGCATAGAAGTAAGTAAGACACAACATTTTCGGCTTACCAGCCATTATGGAAAACAGATAGTGTCCATACTTGAAAATGAACAGGAATCATCCCTTCCGGAAAAATTACCGGATAAGGCTACAGTGTATGCAGAATGTGACGGTTCAATGATTCTGGCACGCGAAAAGAAAGAAAATCAAAACAGTAACGCCTAGGAGGAGGTAAAAGTATCTGGAAAATATACATCATATGACACATTATCGTCTGCTGCGCGAAATTTGAGTGAATATGCAGTACATTTGGGGGGAACATTTGGATTTTGAGGCAAAAGTGGAACGTTTACTTGACAACTGTGAGCACATAGCCGTCAGGATAACGGAGCAAACAAGCTATAAATCAATTACTATTTATTTTTTCAGGCCGTTAATTTATTTGGGATTTTCACATTATTACAGTATATCCCTGCATACAGGGGATGACATTTACTTTTCACATTGGAGTGCCTGTATAATTTTCATCTGTGTTTAGATTTTTTTTTTGACATTCATCAAAACAGGCAGCAGCAAAATTTGAAGGGATCCTATAAATTTCAGGATATATTTATTTATAAACCCCGGAATATTTTTCTACAGTCTGTTCTCCATGTAAGGTTTGTAAGAATATTATTAATAGCGATTTATATAAAGCACAGCTATTTTTAACCCCCTTTCCCGTCTGGAATTGGGGGGAAATTCGTACT
>JAIRZR010000233.1 GCA_031267155.1 Prevotellaceae bacterium
AGTTTTCTTACTGTATTCATAACCAATAATAAATTACAATTTCACAAATACAAAAGTATTAAATTTATTGGTTCTACCGTTATTTGTGTGGAAGCATGTCAAGATCACCGTTAAAAAAGAGAATTGCTATTCTGAAATTTTCAGTATTTCTGTACCCTCTTCCAATGTCTTTCATATAACAACATTGCAAACGAATAATATGAAGCAGATTATGGATGCGACAAAAAATCCCGTAAGGGATGAAATATCGGTAGAAAACAGTCGAAAATCGGTAAGAATCCCGTCAGGGATGACATGTAAAAACGGAGATATCACATGTCATCCCTGACGGGATTTTGCTGGATAATGAATTGATTTCTACCAATATTTCATCCCTGACGGGATTTTTGATCCCGCAATGTTATATGCTTTTCCAAGCGAACAGGGTTGTCGGAATCTTTTCCTTATGCCATTCTGTTATATTCCTGATTTTATTACTCCCACACAAATAACGGTAGAACCATTGATATCATATTTTTTTGCCGAAAAAGTAATAAAAAAAACAGCAATGACAATATGACGCTACTCAAATTCGGTTTATGCAATAAAAAAGTGTTACTTTTGTCCCCGATAATAATTGCAGTACGTAACACGAAAAACAGACGCTTTGATTAACGAACTGAATATATTAACGGTTTAAAATGATTTGGCAATGAGGACAAAATTAATTTACGGATGGATATGTATGATGGCTTTGAGCCTGGCGGTGTTATCATCCTGCGTGAAAAAAGAGACGGCAGATGAAGATACCGGGAAAACCGGAGAAACAGACACACCCTTGCAGGAAAGCGACAATGCCAATACCCGAGCCGGCAAATATGAGGGGTATTTCCTGTACGGCTCGAATATGCAGTGGATGAACTCGAACTGGGCGGACGAGGATATTGCGGACATCCTAATCGGAAGCGAACGCCGCAGGCGGGAAGGCGTGGGCGTTACCAGCCTGCGTCCCGCGCTGTACGAGAACTTTGTGGAAACCTACGGTTACGATATCCGTATAAGTACCTTCGAATACTATGAGCGGATCGGCGCGAAAAACAATGTGGTCTTTATCGGCGACCGGCCGTCGGATCAGCACCGCGAGCGGAAGCAGCATATTCCCGGCATAGCCTCCGAATCGTACGAAAACCTGTATGAACCCATTTGGGATCAGGGTGAAAACGAAACGCCCGTCAACGACAGGAATTATTATGCCCTGTATGTTTACGAGCTTGTACGGCGCTACAGGGACTATGTGAAGTTCTGGGAAATCAAGAATGAGCCTGATTTCACATACGCGCCCATGTGCGGCGAGAACGGTCCCGGCGAGGGATGCAACTGGTGGGACAGGGATCCCGATCCGGAAATCCTTGCGAATCTTCATGCCCCGGTTCAAAGCTATATCCGGATGCTGCGGGTTTCGTACGAAGTCATCAAATCGCTTGATCCTGATGCTTTCGTCTGCGTGGGCGGCATTGGCTACGAGAGTTTCCTCGACGCCATTCTGCGCAGCACCGACAACCCCGACGGCGGAAAACCTGCAGACGAATATCCATACACGGGCGGCGCCTGGTTCGACTGCCTGAGTTACCACATCTATCCAATGTATTATCTGAAAAAATGGAGCGGGCAGGGATTTCAGTATTCCCGTCACTCGGATGCCGCCGTGGATGCCGTAGTCAGTCAAAACAGGCTGTACGTCGATGTGCTGAAAAAATACGGTTACGACGGGACGAAATATCCCGCCAAGGAGATCATTATCACCGAAACCAATATCCCCTCCAGGCAGGTGGGCGATTATATCGGTTCGGAGCAGTCGCAGCGTAATTATCTGATCAAGGCGGCAGTGGCTACCCAGCAGAACGGCGTCAGCGCCATCTATACGTACTGTCCGTGGGATTTCAGGGAAGAGAACGAAAACGGACAGGAATACGACTACAAAGGCTTTTACAGGCCGATCCCCGATGCTCCCGAAAGCGGAGAGCTGCGCATGCGCGAGTCGGGAATTGGCTGGCGTACCGCGAGCCGCATGTTGGGCGAACGGAAATACGATGCTGCCGAAACTGCCCGTCTGAATCTCCCGGCAAGCGTCGGCGGCGGCGCGTTCCATTCGGCTGCAGGCAGGGATTATGTCTATGTCCTCTGGGCAAAAACCGGCAGGGATCTGGATGAGACGGCATCGGCAACATTTACCTTCCCGCCATCCCTGAACGTTGCGAAAATGGTATCCGTGTCGTGGGACGAAAAGGAAACAGCCGTCAGTGGCAGCACGATCCGGCTTACGGGCGACCCGGTTTTCGTGATGCTCAATGCAGATATTACAGATAAAGAGGCTATCCCGGTGACCGGCGTCACGTTCAACCGTGCATCCGAATCAATTGATACCGGGAACACGCTCCAGCTCGTTGCCAGCGTCGCTCCCCGCAACGCGACGAACAGGAAAACGGCATGGACAAGCGCCAATACTTCTATTGCCAGGGTCGATAAGTTTGGCGTGCTCACAGCCGTAGCGCCGGGAGAAACCGTCGTTACCGTAGAAACCGAAGACGGTCATAAAACCGCAACCTGCAATATCACGGTACGTGCTGTAACGGTCAATCTGTCGTACATACTGATCAGTTCGGCTTACGAACACATGAAAGCAGGAGAAACCCTGCAACTTGGCGTCGAATTTTTCCCGGCAAACGCCACTAACCGTAACATCATCTGGACAAGCGGCAATGACAATGTCGCGACCGTGGACAGGACCGGCAAAATTACAGCCGTTGCCGTCGGAAAAACAGTCGTTACGGCAACTCCCGAAGGCGAGGAGTCAAAAGCAAAGAGCTGTACTGTTCAGGTAAACTAAGGAACTGTAGAGAAATAAACGGACTGTTATATTTCCCTGCAAGATACTAAATATCAATCGAGGATATCTCTGTCGCACAAGACGCTCCGTTTCTGTTTCTCAAGTTGCCCGTCTCTGCCGCACAGGATGCTTATACTGCAAAGTATTGTCATCATCTTAGCTGTACGACAAAAATTCCGTAAAGCTGCAAGTGAGTAAAAATTAAGATTATATCGTACCTGACGGACCGAAAAGCAAAATCAATAGAAAAAATGCTTCGTACACTTGGCGAAGGAAAACAAGTCTGCAAAAGTTCCCTGCAGTACACTCGTTCTCCAGACTGGAATGCACCCGTGCTTCACTTCGTTCACAATGAATATTCGTGCCTGAGATTGCTTTGCTGTGTTTTTCAATATCTTCCCGGCCTTACATGCAAAAAGGGCGGAATCGATTAATTCCGCCCTTTTGACCGTGTATCGGATTATTGTTTATTTCGAGTTTGCCTTGTAGGACTTAATTATTTTGGGGATCACAGTCGAGAGATCTCCGACGATTGAATAATCGGCTATTTGATTTATCGGGGCATTGGGGTCGCTGTTGATCGAAATAATCATTGCGGATTCCTGCATGCCGGCAGTGTGCTGTACCTGACCCGATATTCCGCAGGCGATATACAGTTTCGGGCGCACCGTAACTCCCGTCTGTCCCACCTGCCGGGCATGGTCGGCATACCCTGCGTCCACCGCGGCGCGCGAAGCTCCGACTTCGCCTCCGAGAACGGAAGCCAGCTCAAACAGCAAATCGAAATTCTCCCTCGAGCCGACGCCATATCCGCCCGACACGATTATCGGAGCGCCTTTGATGTCGATTTTACGCTCTTCGAGATGCCTTTCGATTATCGAGACAGCAAAATCTTCGTCTCCGACATACCTGTCCACATCCAGAATCTTCAGTTCGCCGGTTTTCGCTTCCGCGAGCATTTCCTTTCGCATCACGCCCTCGCGAACCGTAGCCATTTGCGGGCGGTGGTCGGGATTAATGATTGTGGCGATGATATTTCCTCCGAAGGCGGGACGTATCTGAAGCAGTAAATCTTTGTATTCGTTGCCTTTGGTATCCCTGTGGTCGCCTATTTCGAGGCTTGTGCAGTCGGCAGTGAGTCCGCTTTTCAGGGCGGAAGAAACGCGCGGGGCGAGGTCGCGTCCCAGGGACGATGCGCCGAACAGTGCAATCTGCGGTTTTTCCTCCCTGAACAGTCCCACGACTATTGACGTGTGGGGCAGCGTGCGGTACGGAGCCAGGCGTTCATCCTCAGCCAGATGTACGATATCGGCGCCGTATGAGTACAGTTCCCTTTCGATGCCCGACAGCTGATTCCCGATGACCAGAGCTTCGAGTTTGCAGTTCAGCCGTTTTGCCAGTTCGCGTCCTTTAGTGAGCAGTTCGAGGCTCACATCGGCAATTTTGCCTTTCTCGGTTTCACAGTAAACAAAAATATTATTCATTGTCAAATGTATTATCCTGTATAAATTCAATCTTATCTATCTCTTCAAAAAATTCGGCGACCTCTTCGCCGTATTTCGCTTCCAGTTCCTTCCACTCGCTGCTTTGCAGTATCAGCAGTGAATGGACATTGTCTTCGGTCAGGCTCATTTTCAGAACCCTTGTTTCGTACTCGGGCTTGATGATCTCGTTGAATTTCCTGATAATGTCGTATTCACTGTCCCCGCGATCCATGACGTACCTGTCGTCGTCGATATAGACAACAGTCAAGCCGCCGTCCTCGTAATCGGCGTCGACGTCGTATGGAAGATATTCGTCGGCAAGAATGTTTATCAGTTCGCAGTAATCGTCGTCCGTTGTCACCGGTATTGTGAAAAGGATTTCGAAAAGTTCTTCCGCATCAAAGTCCTTAATGTCGGGAATTTCGTCAAACTCACCGGAATCATCGTCCTCGTCCGGAGTAATAAAATCGTAAATCTCGTCCCTGTACAGGTCGATGTATTCTCCGGGTTTTTCCTCGAATAAAATCCTTAAATCATTTTGTGAAGGTATCATTTCTATATGTATTAAATTGTTTAACCTATTGTATGACTGGCGATGAGTTCTTTTATCAGTGATTCGATATCCGAATCGACGTCGCCGAGTTTCTTTGATTCCTTAACCTGGAAAACCACGTTTTCAATCTTTTTCACCTTTGTCGGGGAACCTTTCAGCCCGAACTGCTCTTCTTCGCCCGAAATATCCGACACGCCCCATTCGGGGATGTTCAGATAGGTTCTGAGCTGGTGAAATTCGATGTAGTCGGCGTCCTGCGCCTGCATTTCGCTGACTGTCTTCGCATGTTTGTACTTCATCAGGCATTTTGCATTCCGGGGGCGGCACGACGGAGCCGAGGCATTGACGGTCAGCACCAGCGGGAGTTTTCCCCTGACGGTTTCCACTCCGTGTTCCAGGCGGCGCAGAACCGTGATCTCGCCGTTTTCGCACGACAGCACTTCTTCGGCGTATGTGATTTGCGGCAGACCGAGCTTTTCGGCAACCTGCGGACCTACCTGAGCCGTGTCGCCGTCAATCGCCTGGCGTCCTGCGATTATTATGTCCGGTTTCATTTTCCGTATAGCGCATGCAAGCGCGTATGAAGTAGCGAGCGTATCGGCGCCGGCAAATTTTCTGTCGGTCAAAAGCACGCCGCCGTCAGCGCCTCTGAACAGTCCTTCGCGGATAATGTCCGCCGCCCGTCCCGGTCCCATTGTGAGCAATTCCACTTCTGTTCCGGGATTGCTGTCCTTCAACCTCAGCGCCGATTCGAGCGCGTGCAGATCTTCGGGATTGAAAATTGCGGGCAAAGCGGCACGGTTAACAGTTCCTTCGGCGGTCATGGCGTCCTTGCCGACATTGCGGGTGTCAGGAACCTGTTTTGCTAAAACTACTATTTTTAAGGGTTTAGTCATAATATTTTATATAAAAATTAATCTGAATTTCATTGTCTTGAGAATTCGACATTTCGTTTCCTGCATGACTCATGCCTGCCTTTTCGATCCGAAATTCATTGGCATCATGGAACCGTGCCTGTCGTCAATTTTGATTGTCCCGTGAATCGATTCGTATTTCGAGATATTGTCCTGCAGTGCATGCAGGAGTCTTTTTGCATGTTCCGGCGTCAGGATAATCCTGTTCTGCACTTTTGCCTTTGGCACTCCGGGCATTACCCGTACAAAATCTACTACAAATTCCGATGAGGAATGGGCGATAATAGCCAGATTGGAATATGTTCCCTGCGCTACCTCTTCCGTGAGTTCAATGTTTATTTCCGCTTGATTTTCCATCACTTTCTTTTATTTATACTGTTAATATTCATTTATATATATTTTTTTTATTCATGTTCCCGGATTGAGCATTCCCTCCAGGTTGAAACGGTTTCGATAGTCCTGTATCGAGCGTTCGATTATTTCATGCGCTTCCGCAACTCCGTAGGCAGATGTAAGTTCGCATTTGGGCTTGACAACTCCGGGGATGTCCTTGTATGTTATGAAATAGTGTTTGAGGCGCTCGAGCACATAGCTCGGGATGTCCGAGATATCGCCGTAGTCGCCGTAAACGGCGTCGTTGTCCATGACGGCTATCAGCTTGTCGTCCGCCTGATTTCCGTCGATGAGCCTGAATCCGCCTATCGGGCGCGCCTTCACCAGTATGTCCCCGTGACTGATCACCTTTTCCGTGAGGACGCATATATCTATCGGGTCTTCGTCTCCGTTGATGTCGAAGCGCTGAAGAAGTTTCCTGCTTGTTTCGGCAACCAGCTCGCCGCAGTATGTCTGCGGGATAAACCCGTACAGGGCGGGGATGACGTTGGAATATTTCTGCGGGCGGTCTATGCGGAGATAGCCGCTTATCTTGTCCACTTCGTATTTCACCGTGTCGGTAGGCACTATTTCGATAAAGCATGTAACCACTTTTGGCGCTTCCTTTCCGAAACTTATCCCGTGCCAGGGGTGCGACTTGTACCTCATTCCCATAAGCCGCCCAACTATGGGGTCGAAAGAATCATACATATAACATTTCCGTTTTAAATAATTTCAGCGCTTTCCCTCGGTATCCAGCCCTGACTTTTTCCATCATTCAGGATTATCCTGTAATAGTTTCCCTGACGGTCTATTATTCTTACTTTCAAGCCTTCGTGAATAATAAACAGATCGGGTCCCGAGTTGTTCGGCGTGCTTTTGACTACAATTTCGGACGAATATATAATCGCTTCCGAACGGTTCAGCGCCTGTGTCCGCTGCCTGTATCCGAGATAGAACGACGCGCCGCCCAGAAGTATGCACAGGCAGAATCCCGTGAAGGAGAGCTTTCTCGCCCTGGACGCCTGCGAAAAGATAAAAACGGACAGCAGCAGCAGGGACAGGATTATGAATGTGTAAAATACTGTTGCCCAGACGCCCGTCCGGAAGATGTTCATCAGATTGTCCAGCCAGCTGGTTATGAACATGTCCTGGATTTCGTCGATTTTATCGATTTGCATTGCTTTCACAAAGTCCAGATTATGCAGTATGTCGGGATTTGTGGGGTCAAGCCGCCGCGCTCTTTCGTAATTCAGATGCGCCGGTCCCAGTAAATTCTGCTTGAAGCAGGCATTCCCGAGATTGAAATATATTTCGGCAGATTCTCCTTTTTCGTTTAAAATCTGCTCATACAATTGTGCCGCCTCCCTGTAGTTGCCGGTGGAATAGTTGCTGTTGGCGCTGTTCCACAGGGTATCCGCGGGAATTTCAGCGGCAATAAGAGACGCCGCCGATAGTAAAAACGCTGTAATTGAAGCTATAAATCTCATCCAAATCTATTTTTTAATCCAAAAATAAGTGCAAAATTACAATAATTTTATAAATGAGCAATTAATGTCTCCTTCCGGGGGAAAATCTCGCCTTCAGGCAAAGACTTTGGTTTGAAAAATATTAAGGATCTGTATGCCGCATCCATGAAACCATCACATATTCGCATGTAGAGCTATCTCAAAAGCACACAGATGACACAGATTAGACAGATTTTCGCAGATAAATAATAAAATGTATTTTTCAGTATTCCAATAATCAATAGATTATAATCTGTGTTTATCCATTAAATCTGTGTCATCTGTGTGTTAAAACACTTTTGAGACAGCCTCTACACAATAATGCACAATTGGATGCGTAAGTCTTTTTTGCCTTCAGTCGACATACTGAGCGCTAACTTCAGGAATATATATTCAATCAGCAAATTCCGGAGGGACATCCCTCCCGCCAGCGGAAGGACATCCCTCCCGTAGACGGGAGGTCATCTCTCCCGTCTACGGGAGATCATCTCTCCCGTAGACGGGAGATCATCTCTCCCGTCGGCGGGAGGTCTCCCCGCAGAGCGCGGGGGAAATGTTTTTTTTAGGTATGCGAAATAAACAAGATATAACAGATTATAAAAAACTCTGGATTGCTTCGTACCTTATAATGACGCTTTTTGTAAGCAGCACATTAAGAGGCTTTTCTGGATTGCTTTACTGTGTTCACAAATTTAATTGCCATGTCCAATTGCCCGTCAGGGCATCCATATCAATAGAAACAGGATAATACACACACTACAACCCCGTTAGGGGTTGAATGCCGGGACATTTTGTAATTCAGATGAGAGTGCGGTAAACAATTTCACCACTTGCTATCGCGTGCAAGCCTTAAAAGGCTTGTGACGGGAAATAAACGGTTTTCTATTGATATTGATGTCCT
>JAIRZR010000251.1 GCA_031267155.1 Prevotellaceae bacterium
AAGCTTTATGACGGGATTTTCAGTTATGCGCTGATTCATTTGCTGGATAAGAATGAACGGGAGAAATTTATTCGAGACTGCCATAACCAGCTAAAACCGGGCGGGAGCATGCTTTTCTCATTCATTTCAAAAAACGACCCAATGTATGGAAGCGGACGGGAATTAAGCAAGGACCGGTTTGAAATGACAAGCGGTGTCAACCTGTTTTTCTATGATTCGGATTCCATCAGGCAGGAATTTGGCAACTATGGTTTGCCGGATTTTTCCGAAATTGACGAACCGGTTAAGTTTATGCCGCATCATCCTCCAATGAAATTCACCATTGTAAAATGCAAAAAAACCGATATATTTACCGATATAAATACCGATAAACTCACGAAAACCGAATTGGAATTTTTGGAACAGATTGCAGCTTATCTTGACAGGAACGGTGAAATAAGCAATTATCGCGCCCGGTTGCTTACCGGCAAATCGGATAATAGCGTGAAAAAATATTTTGCCAAATTTGTGAATACAGGTATTCTAAAAATGGAAGGAGAAAAGAAGGGAAGAAAATATTTAATTAACAGGAAATAAATGCAGATGTCCCTGAATTTTCATTTCTCAATTCAGTAACTTGCCGGAAACAAACCGTTCAAAAAACTCATTCCGGTACACATTCCCAATCGGAATTTCGTGCTTGCCGATAATGACGTCGTTATTGTCCAAAGAAGAAATGTGTCTGATATTTACAATGTAGGACTTACTGACGCGGATAAACGTATTTTCTGGCAATCGGCCATATATCTCTTTCAGATTCATCAGAGTGATGATTTTCTGTTCCGCCGTATGGATGATGACATAATCTTTCAAACCTTCAATAAAGGTAATATCATTCAGGTAAATCTTGATGATGCGCCGTTCCGCACGGATAAAAATATATTCGTTTTCAATCGCTTCCAGACTGTTGGACGCATCTTTGGAAAACATGTCGGCATAATTTTTCGCTTTTGTTACGGCGCGCTGGAAGCGGTTCAGGGCGACCGGCTTCACGAGGTAGTCAATCGCGTCCACTTCGTAGCTGTCCAGCGCGTATTCGGCATAAGCTGTGGTGAAGACAACGAGCGTTTTGTTACCGATAGTTTTGGCAAATTCAATGCCGTTTGTTCCGGGCATCTGAATGTCCAGAAAAACCAAATCGACGCTTTCCGTCTTAAGAAAAGCGGACGCCGATTCCGCATCACTGAACTCGCCGACAAATTCCAGTCCCTGCGTTTTATTGATTAGCAGCAGGATGCCTTTTCGCGCCAGCGGCTCGTCGTCAACGATAATACATCTCATAATCCGATATTTAATTTTACCCGGTACGTATTTTTTTTGTCCTGAATCGTCAGTTCATAATTGCCCTGATACAGCAAATCAAGCCGGCGTCGGATATTTGCCAGGCCTAATCCACCCTGCTTTTCCTGCTGAGGATTCTCCGGTTTTGAATTGATGCACACAAAGCTCAACTCCCTCTCTTTTACGCTGAATTTCAAATGAACGCACGAACTGATTTTGCTTCCCGCGCTGTGCTTCACCGCGTTTTCGACAAAAGGGATAAACATCAGCGGTGGAATGAGCAAGTCGGTAAGGCCTTCCGTTTCGATGAAAAATTCAAAATTATCCCGCCTGATTTTCTCCAGATTCAGGAAATCGGTGAGGAAACGAATGTCGGACGACAGGAGCACCGTTTCCCTTACGCTGTCGTAGAGCTGATAGCGCAGCAAATCGCTCAGCATCATCACGGTCTGCGAGGCTTTTTCAGGATCGGTGTTAATCAGCACACTGGTATTGTTGAGCGTGTTGAACAGGAAATGCGGTGTTATCTGGTTTTTCAGCTGCTCCATTTCGGCCGTCATCGTGTTCTTTTCCAGTTCATAGATTCGCTGATTGTCCATAATCCGGCGCTGAAACAGTTTTATTGCGGTGGATGAAGCGATGAATGAGCCGAATACGATAAAGTACGAGAGGAATCCGTCGAGGATGCTGAGCATGTTTATTTCTTCAATGTCTTCGGACAGATGCGTATGCAGTGAAAAAAAAAGTCCGACAGAGCCTGCGAGCATCAGGAAACTGACAGCAATAATGGAAAGAATCGAAAGGAAATATTTTCCGTATTTATTGTTAAACAGCAGCCTGGGGACTAATACATACAGGTTTACATACAGCACAACAATGCAGCAGAGGTACAGACCGGCGACAAGGTAGAGAATGTGCCTGTCGATGTTATCCGGCATGGCGTTCGCATTGCCCAGAATCAGCAGTCCCAATACGCTGAACAGCAGTATGTGTCTGTAAATCCTTTTGCCGGGATTCACAATAAAATCCAGCAGCAGATTGTCTTTAAGATAGTTTGCAGTATCCATTTTTTTTATTGTTTTGTCGCTGCAAAGATAGGATGGTTTCAGTTATTAAATTTGAAAAAATCGACAAAACGGGCAGGAAAATCGACGAAATGATGATTTAAGTCTATATTATTTCCTCCTGTCGCAAAAAACAGTCATGCGCGGCACGCTAAAAGAAACAATCCGGACTGTTTGCAATCCGGACTGTTTTTTTTCGACCTGCTGACTTGCCTGTCAATCACATCATCGCCTTAATCATTATGAGGTTCGCCTTCCTCGTGGCTCAGTTCAACACTGACGGCAACATGCGATTCATTTCCCGCGACATCCGTACAGTAAACCATCAGATGGTAATGTCCCGGAGTTGCGTTTTCCGGAATCTTGATTTCGTGATGGTGAATATCGGCGTTCTTTTTTCCGCGAATGTCATTCCATTCTTTATTGAACGTGAAATCGACCGTTTCGGAGACGTCTCTTGCCTGAGCGTGAGAATGATTGTCAAAATTGGGATGAATCTCAATTTTATATGAAGCCAGGGCTTCATTATCCGAGAGTTCCATATCCAGATGCACTCCGTTTACATCGCCGATTTGCAGGATATCGCCGTCTTCGGGTTCTGTCAAATTAATGACCGGTTTAGTCGTGTCGCTATCTTCCTTACAGGAGTTTGATGCGAGAAAAAATATTGCCGTCAGGCAAATAATAGAAAATTTAATTATTTTTTTCATTGTAATCTACTTTTAAATGGTATTTTAACTAAAAACTGGAAGTTTCGTCCCGGTTCGGGGATTTCCACTTTCCGATAAAAACTTAAATGATTGTAATATTTTGTATTGAATACATTTTTAAGCGAAAATGTAATATCCGCATTCAGATTTCCAAACAGGATTTTGACCGTGGCTCCACAGTGTAGAAGATTAACTCCGTGTGTGATATCCTCATTTCTTGCAACACGGTTTTGTGTCGCAATACTTTGCAGTTCTGCACGGAACTGAAAAATCCCGTGCTTCCATATCAGACTGTTACGCAGTGAAGCCGGCGGCGAAAAACTGAGAGGCGTATATTCGTCCAGGTTGTGGGTATATACATATTCGCCTGTTATCTGGTAAGTTAAATTGCGGAGAAAATCAATTCTCAATTCAACTTCCGTTCCGGTAAATATCGCTTTCGATCCGGTGTAGCGGTAAATTTGTCCCGCATGGGGCAGTATCGACCATTCGCCCGTAGGTTTCAGGAAGATATAGTTGTCGAACCGGCTGACAAAAGGACTTGCCGTAAACAGCACGTTGCCATGTTCGTAAGTATAGGATGCATCCAGTTGCCAGCCCCGCTCGGAAACAAGCGAAGCATTACCCTGTTCATGGCGAAAAGTGCCGTGATGTACTCCGTTTGAAGCCAGTTCATTGGCTCCCGGTAAACGGAAACTGCGTCCAAGATTTACCTTCAACTGATGGAATTTGTCCGGTATCCAGCTGATGCCTATCGAACCGGAAACATCGCCGAAATGCCGGTTGACACTGTAACTTCGCCATCTGTACGACTCGACAGTCCCGCTGTCGTAATTCTGTTCGCGAAGATATTTTTCCAGATAAACATCCTGGAAAGCAGATATGTCCAGCATTCCATAGTCGTAGCGAAAACCTCCGCTGATGGAAAACTTGCCGGTCGGACGGAAAATGCCCAGCCAAAGCGCTCCGGTCGCGAAACGCCTGTATTCCGGCAGCAAAAAGGAATAGCCGCCTATGCTGTTGCGCTGGTACTGAACATCCAGACCGAAGGTATGCTTCCATCGGGGAGAGTAAATCAAGTCGGCTCTCAATGAGGAATTGAATGTATTTAATGAAAAAACAAGTTCCCTGTTCGGATTTGTCACGGGAACGGGCTGATTGCCGTAATGGGTATGGAACAGGCTCCATTCCTCCCTGTGATTATTCTGAAATCCTGCATCTAAATATACCGCCGATTTATTTCCTGCGTATTGCTGGTGTGCAGTAATTTTCAGATGATTAACCGAACTGTACGGTAAATCGATATTGCGGCTGCTGCCGTCGTCCTGCAGTCGCGAAGCCTCGGGAATGCCATGCGCTCCGGGGAAAAATCCGGCTTTCTGAAACGCATTGCTGACAGCATAATGGGCATAATACCTGCCTTTCCGGTATTCGGAAAACAGCCCGATATCGCGTTCAAAGCCTGCGGTATTCTTCAGCTTCCGATTGTGAACGGGCAGATATTGCGTGAGATACACTATTGTATCCGCCGGTATCCGGTAGTCGGCAAAATGCTGTTCGGAAAACCGCAGTTTTGTGTGCCACGAATTTTTCCTGACGCCTGCCATTACCGAAGCGCCCAGGGTTCCGTTAACCGATTTCCCGAGCATGGCGATTTCTCCGTAAACCTGATTTCCGGAAGGCGCGGGAACCTGCGATATCTCTATCACTCCGCCCATTGCATCGCTGCCGTAAAGAAGCGACGAAGGTCCTTTGCGGACTGTAACCCGTTCCACAGCGAAAGCGTCAATTTCGAGACCGTGATCCGCTCCCCACTGCTGACCTTCCTGTTTTATTCCGTTTTCCGTCACGGAGATACGGTTAAAGCCCATTCCCCGAATCATCGGTTTTGAAAATCCCGAACCTATATCCATCGAATGGATTCCCGGCATATACTCTAATGTTTGCATAAGATTACCCGTAAAATGCTGCTGCAGAAAATTTTTGTCGACAATATCGACCTGCAGCGCTGAATTGCGTTTGACACTGTTTGCATACGATCCCATTACCACAACTTCGCTTAATGTCTCTGTTTTAAGAGAATCGCGTTCCTGCGCCGGCAATGGCAGGATATATGCAAATATCAGTATGAGCGCAATATATCTGATATACATACTAAATACTTGTTTTGCTATAAAATACAACAATAATAAATGAGACAAGGGACACGAAATTCCGATTCATGTCCTTAAAAACGGGATTATGCGCAGGGCGGCGCACGCAGCATATAGCTGTATGCAACATGGTAATTTATGTTTTGCCAATATGTAAACTCTTCGGAATTAACTGTTTTGACTGCAAAATTAAATTCGATTGATTCTGTTTCCGTGAATGGCGATAAAACGAATTGACATATCGCGCAGGTGTCGCAGTCGTGATGCGAATGATTCGCATGGCTGTTATGTCGTTCATTATTATGAGAATAAATACACTGGCATACATGGAAGGTCTTCGCTGCCGGAGGCAGCGCGAACAGCAGCAATAGGAGCCATCCTGTCAGTATTTGAGCGTTTATTCCACTATTTCTTTTCATAACCGGCGATTTCGTTAAAACAGTTTGGACAGTGTCCGGATACAAGACAGTTAGCATCCATCATTCTGTATCCGGCCGGAAGCGGCGGTATTACAAGCGGTTCGTAGATACACGAAATCGTCCTGCACCTGATGCAACGGAAATGAAGATGATTATCGTCGTGGTTTCCGGAACGGCAATGATGACATAATGCGTAATAGGTTTTGCCGTTTTCATCTGCAATTTTATGCACTTTGCCGTCCTCGCAGAAGCCCTGCAGGATGCGGTAAACGGTAGCCTTATCCATTTTTCCCGACAATTGCCTGTCAAAATCTTCATAGCAGAGCGCCGAAGAAGAATCGGATAATATTGCCATTATCAACTGTTTTGTCCTGGTATTACGCCTTTGTCTGTCCATAAATCCATACAAGAATTAATGCGACAAAGGTACAATAATAATTTGAAATGAAAAAACTTTTTAGTTCTTAAGGTATGCGAAATAAATAAGGTGTAACAGTTTCACGATACTGTGAACATAATGTGCATTGCGAAATTGTCCGTAGGACATCAAGAGAGTTAAAAACTAAAAGTTAAAAACTAAAAGTTGAATAGCGTTAATTAATTGCCCGTAAGTCCCCCATTAAGCAAGCTCAATGCAAAAAAATAAATAACTTTGCAGAATCGTTTCGCAGGAAGACCGGTAATCCCACAGGCGGAGAGCCTATCCGTAAGTCAGGTT
>JAIRZR010000396.1 GCA_031267155.1 Prevotellaceae bacterium
CGTCTATCAAACAATGAGACGGTCGCAAGTACAAACACCGGGAGCGTTACGGGCGTGTATCTGACAAGAACGGCAGACACAGTGCTTAGAAAAATGCAGCTGGAAGCCCGTTCGATGAAGGAACCGGAACCCAAAGCCATGCACATGCTGCTTGCAATTTTAAGTGAAAATACGGCATTTGTAACCACCCAGTTAAGCAATGACTCCATCAACTATGATCTGGTGAGGGGACGCGTTACCGGAGAAAAGGCATTCTTCAGTAATGATTATGAGGAAGATGAAGAGGAGGATGAAGGTGTAAACATCAGTCCGAAAACACATACAGCATCAAGAAGCACGGGAACGTCGGCAATCGATAATTTCAGTACCGATTTAACCAAAATCGCGGCGGAAAACAAAATGGATCCTATTGTGGGAAGGGAAAAGGAAATCGAACGTCTTGCGCAGATACTGAGCAGGCGTAAAAAAAACAATCCCGTCCTGATTGGCGATCCCGGAGTTGGCAAAACAGCGATTATCGAAGGTCTTGCATTGAAAATTGCAAACAAGCAGGTGCCGAGAGTTTTATTGAAAAAAAGACTTGTAGCTCTGGATGTTGCCGCCATAGTTGCCGGAACGAAATATCGCGGACAGTTTGAAGAGCGGATGAAAGCCATTTTATCGGAACTTCACAAACATCCTGAAATAATACTGTTTATCGACGAACTGCATACCATTGTAGGCGCCGGAGGAGCTCCCGGTTCGCTCGACGCCGCCAATATGCTGAAACCTTTTCTTGCCCGCGGCGAACTGCAGTGCATCGGAACGACCACTCTCGACGAGTATCGTGAACATATAGAAAAGGATGCAGCTCTCGAAAGACGCTTCCAGAAAATACTGGTCAATCCGACTTCGGCGGAAGAAACCCTGGAAATCCTTGAAAAGATAAAAAGCAAATACGAAGAATATCATCATGTTATATATACGCCCGAGGCTATAAGGGCTTGTGTAAGCCTTACCGATAGATATGTGTCGGACAGGATGTTTCCCGACAAGGCAATTGACGCCCTGGACGAAGCAGGCTCAAGAGTACACATTTCGGATATCAAAATCCCGGAAGCGGTGCAGAATATTGAGGATGAAATTGAGAAAATCCGCGAACTGAAACGGAAAGCCGTAGAATCTCAAAATTACGAGAAGGCTGCCGAACTCAGAAATTCCGAAAAGAATCTGGCTCAGAATCTGGAAAAAGCCCAGAAGGAATGGGAAAAGGAACTGGAAAAAGACTGTCAGACTGTCGATGAAGAAAAAATCGCCGAAGTTGTCGCAATGATAACCAATGTGCCCATCCAGCGTATTGCGAAAAGCGAAAGCGTGCGCCTGCTTGAAATGCCCGAAGCGCTGAAAGGTAAAATCGTCGGACAGGACGAAGCTGTCGAGAAAGTTGTGAAAGCCATCAGGCGTAACAGGGCGGGACTTAAAGACCCGATGAAGCCTATCGGCACTTTCATTTTTCTCGGTCCGACAGGTGTGGGAAAAACACAGTTAGCCAAAATATTAACTCAATACATGTTCGATTCCGTCGATAACATGATACGTATTGACATGAGCGAATATATGGAAAAATTTTCGGTCAGCAGGCTCATCGGCGCTCCTCCGGGATATGTCGGGTACGAAGAGGGAGGACAATTGACCGAAAAGGTGAGGCGCAGACCGTATTCCGTGATTCTTTTAGACGAGATAGAAAAGGCTCATCCCGATGTATTCAATATTTTACTGCAACTCTTAGACGAGGGTCAACTGACTGACAGTCTTGGTAGAAAGATTGACTTTAAAAACACGATTGTGATAATGACTTCGAATATCGGAAGTCGCGAAGTGAAGGAGTTTGGACAGGGCATCGGTTTTGCTTCTGCCAGAAACCGGGACGAAGCCATCAGAAACAATGCCAAAGGCATTATCGACAAGGCTTTAAAACGCAATTTCGCACCCGAATTTCTGAACAGGATTGATGACTTGATTATATTCAACTCACTGTGTATGGAAGATATACTGAAAATCACGGATATCGAGCTAAGTTCGTTATTGAGCCGCCTGTCGTTATCCGGCTATAAAATCAATATATCGGAAAACGTAAAAAAGTTTCTTGCTGAACAGGGATACGACCCCAAATATGGAGCAAGACCCCTGAAGCGCGCGATTCAGAAACATATCGAAGACAATCTGGCTGAAGCAATTATAAGAGACGGCGGCATTGCCGGAGATTCTTTCGATATTACCCTCGATGAAGCAAAAAAAGAAGTCATAGTAAAAACGGTTAAAGAAACCTCTGAAATAGAATATAGTTAATTTTTAATTCGTTACTATGAGTGAAGAGATAAGGAGAGTAAAATCGTGGAAAATATTTTTACCCGTGCTAATCGGCTTAGTGGCAATTGCATATATGTTTTACAAGGAGTTTGATCCTTCTGCATTCGATGAAATAGATTTCACATGGTGCTCGGTTTTCTGGTTTGTGATGGCGATATTGTGCATCGTCGGACGGGACATGGGCTATATAATACGTATAAGGGGACTTTCCGAAAACCAGCTGAGCTGGCGGCAGGCGTTCAGGGTGATCATGCTCTGGGAATTTACCTCGGCGGTAACTCCTTCATCTATCGGAGGAACAAGCGTCGCTCTCATGTATATCCACAAGGAAGGCATCAGCATAGGCAAAAGCTCGGCAATGGTCATGATGACTTCCCTGCTCGACGAACTGTATTTCGTAATAATGTTTCCCGTACTTGTATTTTCGATAGGCGTTCCCGAACTTTTTGATATAGAAGATTCTCCCGGCTGGTCGCAGGGAATGTTCTGGCTTGCCGCTACCGGATACATAATTAAGTTTGTGTGGGTTATGGCGCTCATATACGGAATGTTCGTGAATCCGAAAAGCCTGGGAAAACTGATATTCGCCATATTCAAACTGCCTTTCCTGAAACGCTGGAAAAGGGGTGCAGTCAAGGCTTTACGCGAAATAGAACTTAGCTCGACGGAGTTGAAATTCAAGAAAAAATCGTTCTGGATAAATGCGTTTGTTACAACATTCATTTCGTGGACTTCGCGATACTGGATTGTAAACTGCCTGTTCCTGGCTTTTTTTACAATACACGACCATTTCCTTATCTTTGCCCGCCAGCTGGTTATGTGGGTCGCGATGCTTATCAGTCCAACTCCGGGCGGAAGCGGGATCGCCGAAATAATGTTCAGCAGATATTTAGGCGAATTTATTCCGCTTGTCGGGTTTGCCGTGGCTTTGGCTCTGCTGTGGAGGCTGGTAACGTATTATCCGTATCTTGTGATCGGAGCTTTTGTAGTGCCGAAATGGATAAACGACAATTTTATAAGCAAAAACAAAACAATTCACAATTAACAATTAACTATTAACAATTAACAGTTTGAGTAAGGATATTGAAATTATAAGAAAATTCTATAAAGATTTTGCACGCAGGGTTGACAGCGCCCGCAATTATCTTGCCCGTCCTCTAAGTTTGTCCGAAAAGATTCTGTATGCCCATCTGTATGATGATAATCAGGCGAATGTATATAAGAGAGGAGAAGATTACGTGAATTTCCGTCCCGACAGGGTTGCCATGCAGGATGCTACGGCGCAAATGGCTTTGCTGCAGTTTATGAATGCAGGGAAAGAGAAATCCGCCGTTCCGGCTACTGTTCACTGCGACCATCTGATACAGGCAAACATGGGCGCCAAATACGATATCGAAACTGCAATCGACAATAACAGTGAAGTCTATGATTTCCTGAAAACGGTATCGAATAAATACGGTATAGGATTCTGGAAACCCGGCGCAGGTATTATCCATCAGGTAGTTCTGGAAAATTATGCGTTCCCGGGAGGTATGATGGTCGGCACGGATTCGCACACTCCAAATGCCGGCGGACTCGGCATGATTGCGATTGGGGTCGGCGGCGCTGATGCTGTTGATGTTATGAGCGGAATGGAATGGGAACTGAAAATGCCCTCGCTGACAGGCGTGAAACTTACCGGACGCCTCAACGGATGGACTTCGCCCAAGGATGTTATCCTGAAACTGGCTGGAATACTGACGGTAAAGGGAGCTACCAATTCTGTCATTGAATATTTCGGCGAGGGAACATCCTCGATTTCGGCTACCGGCAAAGCGACGATCTGCAATATGGGAGCCGAAGTCGGAGCGACTGCTTCAATATTCCCTTTCGATGAAAATATGGCAGAATATTTACGCCGGACAGGACGCGGAAAAATCGCCCGCATGGCAGAGGATATTGCAGCATACCTGCAGGCTGACAGGGAAATAATGGAGACGCCGGAGAAATATTTCGATAAGATAATCGAAATAGACCTGTCGTCTCTGGAGCCTTATATCAACGGTCCGTTTACGCCCGACGCCGCTGTCCCGATATCCGAATTTGCCGCCAAAGTGAGGGCAAACAGCTATCCGTATAAAATGGAAGCGGGACTGATTGGCTCGTGTACCAATTCGTCGTATCAGGATTTGAGCCGGGCGGCTTCGATTGCACGTCAGGCTTCGGAGGACAATATCGACGTGACTGCGACCCTGATTATCAATCCGGGTTCGGAACAGATTCGCTATACTGCCGAACGCGACGGGCTGATTGCTGATTTCGAGAAAATCGGAGCCGTGATTATGGCTAATGCCTGCGGTCCATGTATCGGACAGTGGAAACGCCAGACTGACAGGGACAGTGACAATACGCGAAAAAACTCGATTGTTACTTCATTCAACCGCAATTTTGCCAAACGTGCAGACGGAAATCCGAATACGCACGCTTTTGTGGCTTCCCCCGAACTGACAATGGCTCTGACAATCGCCGGAGACCTGCGCTTCAATCCGCTCACCGACAAACTGAAAACGGGAGACGGCAGGGAAGTGATGCTGAAAGAACCTGAAGGCGAAGTTTTTCCGCCAAAAGGTTTCGCGCTCGAAGACAGCGGATATGTCGCGCCGGGAACAGGTCAGGACGAGGTGCTGATTAATCCCCAGTCGGAACGCCTGCAGCTCTTGCAGCCGTTTCCCCCGGCAGATGATAACTGTCTGCAGAATATGCCTTTGCTGATAAAAATCGAGGGAAAATGTACGACCGACCATATATCCATGGCAGGCGCCTGGCTCCGCTTTCGCGGTCATCTGGAAAATATTTCCGGCAATATGCTGATGGGCGCCGTGAATGTCTTTAATGGAAAAACTAATTCGACGCTTAACTTCCTGACGGGAAATTATGAGGCTGTCTCGGATGTCGCAAAACAGTATAAGGCTAAACAGCTGTCGTCCATAGTGGTGGCAGAGGAAAATTATGGCGAAGGCTCGTCGCGCGAACATGCCGCTATGGAACCCCGCTTCCTGAATGTCAAGGTAATACTGGCTAAGAGTTTTGCCCGTATTCACGAGACAAATCTCAAGAAACAGGGTATGCTCGCAATCTCTTTTGCAGATAAAAACGATTATGACAGGATTAGGGAAAACGACCGTATCTCCGTCGATACCAAAAACTTCAAACAGGGCGAACTTCTTAATGTTACCCTTATCCATGCCGACGGAACTCAGGAATCATTTAAAGCAAACCATACTTATAACGAATTGCAAATAAAATGGTTCGAAGCCGGGAGCGCTCTGAACAGTCTGTAAAGGCGCGGTTAGAGGAATTTTCATAGTCGCCGGTCTCGACCGGTCGAGACCGGCGGAAAATAATCGCCTTCCAAACACATTTCCGAAAAAGGAGGACAGATTTCATCTCCTACGGGGAATTGAAATGCGGAATTTTGTCGTACACTTTCTTCCCTTATAGAAATTTATTTTCGCCTATTCATTATTATCTAATCTAAGAATACCTTAATGAAGCGAAGCGATTGGGGGACTGAGTGGGGAGGTTCTCGGAGCGGGGATTGAGGTTCTCGGAGCGAGGATTGAGGTTCTCGGAGCGAGGATTGAGGTTCTCGGAGCGAGGATTGAGGTTCTCGGAGCGGGGATTGAGGTTCTCCGAGCGGGGATTGAGGTTCTCGGAGCGAGGATTGAGGTTCTCCGAGCGAGGATTGAGGTTCTCGGAGCGGGGATTGAGGTTCTCGGAGCGGGGATTGAGGTTCTCGGAGCGGGGATTGAGGTTCTCGGAGCGGGGAACGAACTGCTTCCCCTGCTGGCATTTCAGGACAAGATTTATAATGCGACATTCTTCCATTACGGTAATGACGACAGTGGAGAAATACGGTATTCGGCGTTCAATCCCCGGCATAGTGATTTGTCGTCGATACGCGCCTGTTCGATGGACTATCCCGACGCAAGTCTCAATATCGACATGAATATTGAATCCATGCCGCTACTGACATCGTCGCGAGGCAGCAAAACGCTTACATACATGGATAAGAGCTGCAATATAAGCTACAATAAAAACCTTGTCGATTTTTATGCCAGCTATCCCTGCGTTGAATTTTCGGTATATGCCGAAGCGCCCTTAGACCCTGAAACGCTGCAGGGCATCGAATCGCAGGCAGTTCCGGGCATCCGCGACAAATCGCAGGAGGAAGCCGTAAATCTTCTCCTGCACTTTGTACAGCTGTATTTCGAATATAAAACGGATACTCAGCAGTTTGGTTACGAACGCTGGTTCTTTGCCGAAGAAACCGTAGCCTCGTCCTATTCCGACTGTGAAGACCGGTCGATACTTTTTGCACAGCTGGTTCGCCGGATACTCGGCATGAAAGTCGTCCTGGTCTATTATCCCGGAATACATCTCGCTACAGCCGTGAAATTTGACAGTCCGCAAACCGATGGCGATTATGTCCTGTCAGACGGGGAAAAATATCTGATATGCGACCCTACATACAGAAAAGCCGGTCTTGGCGCCGCCATGCCAAAATTGCAGGGAGTGGGAGTAAACGTAATCAAACTGAAGGACATCAGGAGAGTTAAAAACTAAAAGTTGAATAGCGTTATACTGTACACGGGCTAAAATTGTGAGATAAAAATGTAGAAATGCTTCACGTCTTTTTGACGCCGTAGGCGTCCAATTTTGATAACCCCGTGCAAGCAAAGCGTAGCACGGGGTAAAACGCCTCTCCTCCACAACTCCGTAAGGACTTGAATCAAGCGCAAGCTTGAACTACTTCGCAGTTCTGATAACGACAGTTTACCCCGAACTGCGCTGCGCTTGTTCGGGGTTATCCATCTTAAACTCCTTACGGAGTTTTCCCGCAATGCACAAAACTGTCCTGCGCGTGGTATAATTAATTGTCCGCAGGGCATTAATATCAATAGAAAACCGTTTACCTCCAGCCACAAGCCTTTTAAGGCTTGCACACGATGGCAAAATGTCCTACGGGTGGAGTGTTAAAAATGTTACATGCATTGAAAAATAATTGCGTTCCATTTTATAAATTACAATAATATCACGCCTTCGGTGTTTTGTAAGGTTTGTGTTTGTTGTTTTGCTATAAAAATAACATCCCTTCGGGATTTTTCGCGCTGATATTCAATCATATTCTCAGTAGAAAAACCCGAATGGTTGAAATTATTATAGAAAAAAACGACAACCCAAATAATGTAAAACCCTGAAAGGCCTGAAAGGGTGACATTATATTGGAGAAAATATTTTGCGATAATTCATGCCATTTTTGACACCTCACCCTGCGGGCAATTTCGCAGTGCGCATTATGCTAACAGTATCATGAAACTGTTACTCCTTATTTATTTCACGTCCCTTAACGTTAAATAACGCTGCTCAAATTTAGTTTTTAACTTCCTTTTTGTCGTACACCCCAAAATATGTCTATAGCACCTCAAAATAATAACCTGAGTTCGGGATAAGCATCCAGACCTCAAGGCAGTAATCCAAATCACCCTAATAGACACAAGTTTATTTTCCGCAGCAATCATCACTTCGGATTTTTTGTTATGAAATCAT
>JAIRZR010000411.1 GCA_031267155.1 Prevotellaceae bacterium
ATTATAGTGTACATTTGCAGCGAATAATTAATTAAAAAAAGATGGTTTTATGGACTTATATCCTTTAAAATTCAAGCCGATATACAAGGAAAGAGTCTGGGGAGGCAACAGGCTCTCAACAGTTCTCGGGCGAAAAAAGAAAAGCGGGAAAGTTATCGGCGAAAGCTGGGAACTGTCCTCGGTCAGCGGCAATTTGTCGGTTGTTGCAAACGGATATCTCAGGGACAACAATATTCAGGAGTTGATCGAGACATACATGGGCGACATTACGGGCGACAGGGTATATGAAAAGTTCGGAATAGAATTTCCACTGCTTTTCAAGCTGATAGATTCGGCTGAACGCCTGTCGGTACAGGTTCATCCCGACGACGAAATCGCCCTGGAACGCCACAGGGCATACGGCAAGACGGAAATGTGGTACGTGATGGACGCTGCTGAAAATTCGCAGATATACGTGGGATTCAATAAGGATCTGGACAGGGATGAGTTCAGAACCAGGGTAGCGAACGGCAGTCTTCCGGAAGTCATGAACATTGAGCAGGCGAAGAAAGGCGACGTCTTTTTTCTGCCTGCCGGCAGAATCCACGCAATCGGCGAAAATTTGCTTATCGCCGAAATACAGCAGACTTCGGATGTTACCTACCGCATATACGACTGGGGAAGAGAGAATAATCCCGAAACTGCCCGCGAAATGCATACGCAGCTCGCCGAAGACGTTATTGATTACAAGCGTCACGAATCGTACAAAACCCGGTATGCCCCGGACGAAGATTCGGCAACGGAACTTGTGAACTGCAAATATTTTACGACTAACCTGCTGTCCTTTTCAAAAAAGACGGACAGGCGCTATGCCGAGCTGGATTCGTTTGTTGTGTACATGTGTCTGGAAGGTTCGGCAAAGCTCGTCTGCGACGATGACGACGGGAACGGGACAGTGATTTCGACGGGCGAGACGGTTCTGATTCCCGCGATTTTCAATTCGGTGTGCATAATCCCTGAAAAGGACATCAAGCTGCTGGAGGTGTACATATCCTGAAAATGAACAGTAAAGTACTTGTCGTCGAAGGAATCGGCGCTATTGAATACAGAAAATCGGCGAGGGCTGAATGTCTGCGGATTTCCGTGCACCGGGAAAGGGGAGTTACCGTTTCCGTTCCCGAATATGTTTCGTTCGACGAAGCCGAAAAGTTTGTGACGTCCCGCCTGAAATGGATTGAAAGGTCTGTACACAAGCTGAATTCCGAAAAGCGGGAACAAACCGTATATAACGGGACAAACGGATTTTCGAGCAAATTCCGGACGATGAACCTGATTCCCGAAGACAGGAAAAACATGCAGTTGAAAATATCCGAAAAGCATTTTGACATATACTGCCCCCGCGACATCAAGGTCGAAAGCGAGGGAATACAGTCGATTATCCGCCGGTTTATCGAACATGTCTGGAAGGTGGAAGCTCACGAATACCTGCCCGGAAGGCTGGACTACTGGACGAATGTCCATAATTTTAAATACAGAAGCCTGACAATAAAAAATACCCGCTCCTTCTGGGGCAAATGCGGTGGAGACAATTCAATCATCCTCAGCCTGCACCTGATGCATCTGCCGGATCACCTGATTGACTATGTGATACTTCACGAACTGTGCCACACGGTGCACAAGAATCATCAAAAGGAGTTCTGGCAGCTGCTCGACAGATGTACTTCGGGAAAGGCGAAAATCCTGGCAGGGGAGATGAAAAACTACAGCACAAGAGTTTACTGACAATGGAGAATACGTTTGATATAGCTGTCGCCGGAGCGGGACCTGCCGGACTGATGGCTGCCATTGCGGCTGCCGGAAAGGGTGAAAAGGTTCTTCTGCTGGAAAAAATGGAAAAGCCTGCGCGTAAATTGAGAATAACGGGCAAGGGACGCTGCAATATCACGAATATCAAGCCGGAAGACGAATTTCTGTCGAATGTGTTTCCCGACTCGCGCTTTTTCCGGTCTTCTTTCCGGAATTTTTCCAATACGGATCTGGTAAGGTTTTTGAATGTCGCAGGGCTTGATACGGTCGAAGAACGCGGCGGCAGGGTTTTTCCCGCTTCTCAAAAATCCCGGGACGTTGCCGAAGTTCTGGTCAGGGAAGCTGAGAAAAGGGCTACCGTGATATGCAATGCGAAGGTTTCACGGCTGTACACGGAACAGAGCAGGGTGAAAGGCTTATGCTACGAACACCGTGGAAAACAAATAGATGTGCCTGTCCGCGCCCTGATTGTCGCTACGGGAGGACTGTCGTACCCCCTGACCGGCTCGACAGGCGACGGATACGAATTTGCCCGCCATGCGGAACATGGCATCGTCCCTTTGCGACCCTCCCTGACAGGTCTGGAACTGGAGGATTATGAAGCGGTCTGTCTCTCCCTGAAAAACGTCGAGCTTTCGCTTGCCGTCGATGGAGGCATTGTGCAAAGGGAATTTGGAGAAATGGAATTTACCGGATACGGAATAGACGGCCCAAGTGTTTTGAAAATCAGCAGAAACGCAGTGGACGCTATTCGGGCAAATAAGAAGGTGGCTGTGCTGATAAACTTTAAACCCGCCCTCGACCGGCAACAGTTGATGAACAGAATCGACAGGGAAATACTGTCCATCCCGACCGGCAGTTTTACGGATTTGCTGAAAAAACTGCTGCCCTCAGCATTCGTCCTTCCTTTCGCAAGAAAGATTATGATGCAGGCAAACAGAAAACTGACAACATTCAATTCCTCCGACAGAGAAAGGCTCGTGAACGGTTTATTCGCCACCAAATATTCCGTATCGGGATTCAGACCTTTCAGCGAGGCAATCGTTACGGCGGGAGGCGTATGCCTGCAGGAAATAAACCCGAAAACAATGTGTTCGACATTGATTGAAAACCTGTTCTTTGCAGGCGAAGTCCTCGACCTGGACGCCAATACCGGCGGATATAATCTGCAAATCGCGTTCTCCACAGGATACATGGCAGGACAAAACGCAGCTATATAACACAAAATCCTTATTTGCAGTCAAATATCTAAAAAATAAAGGATAATAATTTCCTATGGATTGCTGTTGATGGATATGGAAAAAGATTCATCAATTTCGTTATTGGCGACAGGAGCAAAGAAACGGCGGAAAAGTTTTGGGAAACAATAGAGCAGCATGATATGGAGTATATGGCAAGTGATTACTGGAAAGCATATGAGAGCATTATTTTGAAGGAAAAGTATATTCAAACGAAAGCGGAAACATTTACAGTAGAAGAATATAATAGCCTGTTTAGACATTTTTTGACAAGAATGAGAAGAAAATCAAAATGCTATTCCAAGAAAATGGAAATGTTGAAAATATCTGTACTTCTATTAATGCATCACAGAAATGGAACCTTGTCTATATTTAATTAGCAATGCCCGCTTGTAGTTTAGGTATGAAACGGTTATTCGCAATGACGACGTGAGGGACTTTTTGGACAGCCTCAGCTTGAAAAGCCGGATCTTCATAACCGCAGGTCAGCGACCTGCGGAATCTGTGCGCAGATAAAACTGCCTGCAAGGCAGGACTTTTAGGGTTAAAAGTTAAGAGCTAAAAACTAAAAGTGCCGGTGCGTCAGCCAACTTTTAACTCTTAACTTTCAGTTTTTAACTCTAAAATGCTTACCTTTGCCCCGCAAAAAATTTTAGGAAGATGATACGTAATATGGACACAAGCTCGCAGTGCTGGCAATTGATCCCAGCAGCGGCGGACGGCACGGCGGCATGCGAAACGTCTGGCGCCTGCAGAGTTTGGGGTTCCCTGAAAATTTTATGGAGGAAAAATAGTATTTATCCCGGGGAAATTATCTTTGCCGTTTTTTGTATATGCCTGTATATTGCAGCTATAGCCGGATAGCCGGATATAAATAACTGTATGTTTAATTTTAATTCAGACATGCTTGTTTAAAATTTGAAAGTTGATATGAAAAACATTGGAACAATTGTATTTATACTTCTATTTTTCGGCTCTCATAACATCATAAACGCGCAGTGCGATTTTGAGTTGGATATTGACCCTCAAAACTCGACCTGCCTTTCGACGAACGGTAAGGTAAGAATAACTCTTAGTGGAGATGATATTGATACCGATGTCTTTATCTCTATCTCGAAAAGTGGTGGCAATCCATACTCATCCAATGAAAACGGGCATCTATTCGAGCTTTTGCCCACAGGAACATACAGCGTTACGGCTGAAGCAAAATGTAAAAATTCAATGAACAAAGGAACAAAGTCCGGCAGTTTCACGATTATATCGGAATATAGCGCCATCAATGCCGCCGTTAATGCCGACAGACGCCGCAGTTCGCTGAATTGTTTTAACACAGGGGAGATTGCCATAAATGTACGGGGCAGCGTTCCTCCATACACGGCGAAAATCGTATCATATCCGGAAGCTTATAAAGGCGAAAAAGTATTTATGCTTCATGCCCCCGGCGAAATACTTTTCAAAGAGCTTGCGCCGGGAGACTATACCTTTAGCGTTTCCGACAACTGTATTACACGGCAGTTTGATGAAACAATCGACTATCTCGACGACGATTTTCCTCCAAATCCGTTTGAGGAGTATTTACATTTTCAAGGATGTAACAGCGCATACCTCGAGGAAACAAGCCTGATAGTTACGGATAACATATACTGGAACAATATGCGCAACGAATATTACGAAGTAGCGTTTGCCGTCGGTGAATCGGAACCGGAAGACTGGGTACAGGGGTTCCCAAATCCGCAGTATATCAATTTGCCGGAACCGTACAGTAAAATGTATGAAGCAGGAAAAACAATGAAAGTATTCATGCGGCTGATTGGCTCGGAATGTATAAAGATGCTGGGCGAAATTAAATTCTCCAAACCTGACGAGGTAAACGTAATACCTGATTACATTTCCTCATGCAGCGATTATGGACTGAAATTTCACTTGGACAAAGAAAATATCGTATGTCCTCCATTCAAATGGGAAATCATCGACGAGGAGACCGGTGAGTTTTTTGATCAAGCTGACGATATTAAACCGAATTTAGGCGAACAGACAACGAGCAAAAAATTTTCATACGATAAGCATTATACCTTAAAAATAACCGACGGGAATGATGTTAAAATCAAAGAAAAAGACATCTTTCTTCCTACTCAGACAAGCGATATTACGGCATTGCCCGCGATCATAGATTGCGACGGCTATGATCTGCCGTTCAGACTGGGTAATGAAGAAATAATGTGCGCTCCATTCAAATGGGAAATCATTGATGAAGAAACCAATACGGTTTTTCTTGACAGCGGTACCGATCCTGATATCGAGCCATTCAGTACTCAAACAGCCGGAAAACTTCTATACGATAAAGACTATACTATAATAGTAAGCGATAAAAATGGCAAAATTGCAGAAAGAACCGGCATCCGTAAGGATGCTCTACTTGTGGAAATCAAGCTGAATGATCCCCAAAGATCCTGCGACTCCTATAAAGTTCCATTTTATCTGGAGAACGAAAAATACATGTGCCCTCCGTTCAAATGGGAAATCATTGATGAAACGGACGGTACGGTTTTTTCCGGCGACGATAATCTTACCGAATTTGGTACTCAAACAGTCGAAAACCTTTCGTATGATAGAGACTATACTATAAAAGTAACTGATGGGAATGGAAATTTCATAGAATATTCCGGATTAAACTATGCCATTCCGAAAACCGAAATTGTCACGTCGGATATCAGCGACAACTGTAAGGACTATGGCGTTAGCCTGTCACTGAAGGAAGCAAATCTCATGTGCGATCCTGTTAGATGGGAAATAACCGACAAAGAGTCAGGTACTGTTGTCTGGAACGATGTCAACAATAACGTAAGCGGTCTTTTATTTGATAAAGATTACGAGATAAAAGCAGTCGATGCCTATGGAAAGGAAGCTATCATGCCCAACAACGACTATTACAGGCAAAATGATACAAAAGAGCCTAAAATCGAGTCAGATGATGCATTGAGAGATCTTTACGATTACAAACTGCCGTACACTGTTTCCGGTGTTTGTCTTCCGTATAAACTGAAAATATTTGATATTACCGATCCGGATAATCCTGTTTTTATAAAGACTATCAACAGTACCGAATATGAAAATGTTATCGAAGATCTGGAATATGACATCACATATCGCATAGTGCTTAATGATAATCCTAAAATTTTTATAGAACATTTCGAACCCGCTCCCGAGAGAACGATTCAGATAATAGGAGGAGGCGGAGGCGAAGACGGAGATGAAGACGACATGCTCAGCTGTGACAGCTACAGTGTTGTAGTGATTGTCAATAATATGAATCCAATATACACCTGGATAGTGTACAATGAAAATGGCAGCAAACACAGTTCGGGTAGTTCGGAAGATAATAACGGCATAATATCCGGATTGAAATACAGTTCCAAATATACAATAGAAATTAATGATGGAACCACAATCCAGACATACGAGATAGGAGCGGATGAAGTAAAATTTCCAACACCCTATTTCTCCAATTGGGGAGACTATGGTTACGAGTGTAAAGATTATAAATTTCAATTCGATGTAAATGATATATACTGTTATCCTTATACATGGGAAGTTCGCAACAAGGAAAAAGGTACTGTTGACCCCGGTGCGACAGTAAATGAGGACGACCCACAGCATCATTACGTAACGCTTCATTACGATACGGAATATGAGATAATAGTTACGTACTCGACGCCGGATGATACGAAAAAAATTTCAATGCCATGGTCGAAAGCAACCATTAAACCTGATATTATCCATAATGAAGATACCGACCTGCAGTGCGAAGACTATAAATTCAATTTCACACTCAGCAATATTTACTGTCCGTACAAATTGGAAATTATTGACAAAGAAACTGGAGAAACCATTTTCGAAAGTCCCGAAGAAGATAATCCCATTCCTGGCGATAATACTATTTCCGGCCCTGATGTAAGGCTTTTATACGATAAGGAATATGAGATAATAATCACGGAGAGCGAAAAACCTGGATATACATCCGTTCACAAAAGACCCTCTGTAGAACCGACTTTTGAGAAAAAGATTGTTAAAATTGATGGTCGGTGTGACTATGAAGCCCAATTCAAGTTTCTTAATAATATGTACTGCGACTATCGATGGGAGGTAGTCAACAGCATTACCGGAGAAACCATTGAAGGGACGCAGACTCTTCCTCTTCCGATAGACCCTCATTCGATACCGCTCCAGTATGATACCCTATATACCTTAACCATTACGTATGGCAAGCATGGTTCGATTGTACGGAATATCATTGAAGAATCCAAAACGCCCATTTTATCACCTATAGGCTATGACGATTACAAATGTGATGATTATGAATTCCAATTTAAGGTCGATGACCTGCAGTGTTATCCATATAAATGGGAAATTCGCGACAGCAATGATGAGTACATCACCGGAGAAGAATCTGAAAACAATACTGAACCTAAGGTAAGACTTGAGTACGGTATGGAATATACCGTAAGAATAAGCGACGGCTTTGGACACATTATTCCAATACCAGTTACCATGGACAAAAAAGATGCTCCCGCACCCGATTTTGACTACAGCCAGACTTTCGATACTCAATGTGATAAATATAAGCAGATGATTAATATTACCCATATAAGCTGTTTTCCGTACAAATTGATGGTAAAAGACAGCGAAGGCACAATTGTTCCTCTTGTAACAGAGGATAGCGAAGGCACAGTTATATATCATGAAGATGAAGATGAGGAATACTACACGTTGCCGCCATATACGGCAATGCTTGAATACGGAAAAGAATATACTATAACGCTAACCGATGCTGACGGAAAAGAAAAAATCGAAAAACAACTCAAAAACCAAACATATACACATCCAGGATTTGATATAAATCCATTACCCAAGTCAATCTGTTTAGACCAGTTATCAATCGGTTATATTGAAATAGTTAAAAAACTCGGAGAAGACATGCAGCCCGGCACCAAAATACATTTTGTGGACGGGCCGCAAATACCGGTACACACCGACGTCGAACTGAACGAAATCATTCCCCGGTTCTATCCTTTTTCCCAGAATTACAAAATCATGGAGGATGTTGAAATTAAGTATGGCGACTATTTTTTCGAAATTACAAACACATGCGGAAAAACGTATCCCCTGAACGTTAAATATGAAAGGAGCGTAGAGGCGGATGGGCTTGGCTATATGCTGGGCGAAACCTCATGTTCGGGAGTAAGCCGCATATCTCCCACCGGAAACCTGACTGTCGATGGAAAGGATATTCCCAAACCATGGTTTGTTATGAGGGAAAAACCGACCGGCGCTACCGGCGATATCGGCAAATATATTACTTCCGACGAAGATTTCGAATTATCGGAAACAGGGATATACGTATTTGAAATAGCAGAGAAATCCGGAAGCTGCGGCGTTGAGGAGTTTGTTATTGATCATGTAGAAAAAATTAGCGATTTGGACAACTATTCGTCGTATATATGCGGGACAGACGAACAGGAAGAAGGCAAACCGGCAATAGGAAATATTCGCGTACAGCCAAAAGATGGAAAAGAACCATATACCTACACGCTTTTCGAAGGCGATAGCGTAACCCGTGTTGCCGGTATAGACAAAAACAATACCGGAGAATTTCAATACGGCTCTTTAGGCGAGTCTTACGTCGTACAGGTAGTTGACGACTGTGGTACATTGTTCTATGTCAGGGTTGAGATAAGCTCCCTCGAAAATATGGCTCTGATAAACGGAATACAAAATGTTTGTGTAGGCGAAGAGATAGTAATCAACAGCCTGATGCTCGGAGCCGACAGTTATGAATGGACAGGTCCATTTGAAATTCCTCCAGATGCAAAATACAAAAAGGATTTAATTATCCCGAATGCTACTGTCAGCGGTGAATATACAGTGAAAATCAAACCCTCGGGTTGCAGCGCTGAAACCACGCAGTCGATTGAAATTACGGTACACGACGTACCCGCCCCCGAAGCGTCGTCGGTGGAACTGTGTGTGGATGAAACAGGTTCCTATACTCTCAATGTAGAGCCTGACGATGGTTGTTCCCTGCAATGGTACAACGAAGATCATGAGCCTTTGACCAAAGCTCCGACTATCAGCCTTAGCGAAGTTAAGGATACCGTATTTTATGTAACGCAGACCCTCAATTCACTCTCCTGCGTAAGCGAAGAAGCGGAGATAGAAGTAAGGATAAATCCCCTGGCTGAAAAAAATGCATACGCCACCGGCTGGGCCTGCGAAGGCGGAGAACCGCAAATTACAGTAACAGGCGTTGTTGACGGGTATCAATATACCGTTTACGACGGCGACGAAGCCGTATATTCATTCACCGGAGTAACAGCAACGGACGAAAATGGCGAAACGATGATCGAAACAATGACCGGAGTAACGGTATCGGATGACAAAATTTTTTCCTTAAAGACAGCTACTGCGACAGGCTGCACTCTCCCGGAGTCCGTAACCGCCCTTCCGGTCGAGGTAAGCAAGCTCCGCATTTTGTCGCCCGAATCGCCGCTTGTTTACGTACATGGCGAACCTTACAGCGAACAGTTCGAAAGCAATGCTGAAGAACCTGAAGAATCGATATACACATACGAAATAATAGAGGACGAAAATCATCTTGTCCCGGAAATAATTACACTGGAATCCACCGGTTCAATCCACGGGACAGTACCGCGGTCGAAAGGCTATGCAGAATTGAAGTTTATCGTTACCGTTACCGACAAAAAAGGCTGCAAAGCTTCTCAGCCATACACACTGCAAAGCTGTGGGCCGGCTCCGGAACTGACAGCTGATCCCGAAGTACAGTATTGTCTCGGAGCCTCGTCCCATTCACTGCTGGATTTGCTGCCGGAAGGATTACATCTGGAATGGTACGACGCCGAAAAGAAACCTCTGCCCACAGAGCCAACTCCCTCAACCGCTGAAGTCGGCGAACAGGTGTTTTATGTCTCGCGGATAGACGACGCTCTGCAGTGCACAAGCGACACAGCCGAAATAAAAGTAAAAATCACTCCGCTGCCGAAACCCGATTTCGATGCTCCGGACGTGAATGTCTGTCATGGCAACTCTCCCCTTATCCATCTCTCAAGCCTGCACAGCACATATACCTATAATATATACGCCGATCCCGAAATGACCTATCTTCTCGAATCGCTGACCGGCGAAACGTCCGTTGATGCAAGTCTTTCCACCGTTCCCGAAGACACGACCGCATACTATATCCGGATTACCGACAGTCTGAACTGCCTATCGACGGAATATAAGGAAGTAATGGCGAATGTAATAAAACTGCATATCCTGCCCGACGAACTGCCCGCTTCCAATCATGACGAACCCTACAGCGTGCAGCTTGAAAGCAACGCCATACAGCCGGAATATACGACCGAAGACGAACTGCTTCCGGGAATAACGCTAAGTCCCGACGGCTTAATCAGCGGAACAGTGCCCAAACCGTTGGATGAGGAAAGGCTGTTTACCGTAAAGGTAAGCGACGAAAACAGGTGTGAAACTTCCCGGGAATATTTGCTGCGTGTTTGCGGACAGGCTCCGGAAACTTCTCCCGAAGTGCAGTTCTGTGCAGGAGCGCCGTCATCACCCCTGCAGGCCTCGTCGCCGGAAGGATTGCCGCTGAAATGGTACGACGCCGATATGAACGAGTTGCCCGAAGCGCCAAGTCCGGCAACCGATGAGGTCGGCGAACAGGTGTTTTATGTCTCGCAGATAAATGAAGCCCTGCAGTGCGAAAGCGATAGAGCCGAAATAAAAGTGAAAATCACTCCGCTGCCGAAACCCGACTTCGATGCTCCGGACGTGAATGTCTGTCATGGCAACTCTCCTCTTATCCATCTCTCAAACCTGCACAGCACATATACCTATAATATATACGCCGATCCCGAAATGACCTATCCTCTCGAATCGCTGACCGGCGAAACGTCCGTTGATGCAAGTCTTTCCACCGTTCCCGAAGACACAACCGCATACTATATCCGGATTACCGACAGTCTGAACTGCGTATCGACGGAATATAAGGAAGTAATGGCGAATGTAATAAAACTGCATATCCTGCCCGACGAACTGCCCGCTTACAATCATGACGAACCCTACAGCGTGCAGCTTGAAAGCAACGCCATACAGCCGGAATATACGACCGAAGACGAACTGCTTACGGGAATAACGCTAAGTCCCGCCGGCTTAATCAGCGGAACAGTACCCAAACCGGTAGATGAGGAAAAGCTGTTTACCGTAAAGGTAAGCGACGAAAACAGGTGTGAAGTTTCCCGGAAATATTTGCTGCGCACTTGCGGGCCGGCTCCGGAAACGCCTTTTGCCGAAGTGTATAACTGTATCCACTCGCAAACGCTTACTTTACAGGCCTCGTCGCCGGGAGGATTGCCCCTGCAATGGTATGACGCCGAATTTAACAGACTGCCCGAAGCGCCAAGTCCGACTACCGATGAGATTGGCGAACAGGTGTTTTATGTTTCACAGATAAACGAAGCCCTGCAGTGCGAAAGCGATAAGGCTAAAATATCGGTATTCACAAGTCCGCTCCCCCTGATTGATTTCAACGCCTCGGCGCCTGATGTGTGTTTTGGAAGTTCGCCCTCAATATTGCTGGATGATATTGACAATATGTCCATCTATTCCGTCTATCCGGACAGGACATTCAGTAACGAACTTAATTACCTGTCAGGAAAGAACTCCGGCGGCATCGGTCTGGACGATATTCTCGAAACCGGAAGAAGCTATTATATTCTGAGAACGGACAGTCTGGGATGCGTTTCCACCGACTGGATGGAGGTAGCGGTGGATGTAATAAAACTGTATATCGAACCGGACAAATTGCCGCCATATATCAAAAACACCGAGTACGAACAGTTGCTGATCAGCAATGCCCGGTCTCCCGTATTCAGCATTGCCGACGGACACTTGCCCGAGGGATTGATTCTGAATGCTCACGGACTGATATACGGTATCGTGCCCGGGAGTTACAGCGATGTAAGCAATATTGTTACTGTGGAAGTGCAGGATGTGAACGGATGCCGCGCTGAAAGGGAATATACTTTCAATGGAAATATTTTTGTGCCAAAGGTCTTTACGCCAAACGGCGATGGAATAAACGATGTTTTCATGCGGGGTCACAGACTGGTTATTTTCGACCGTTTGGGAATTGAAATCTTTCAGGGTAACAATGGCTGGGACGGTACTTATAAAGGAAAACCCGTCGCCGACGATATCTATTTCTATAAACTTGAGTATTTGGATTCCGGCGGAGCAGGAAAAATAACAAGCGGATATATAGGAGTACACCACTGATAAGGATGTTTCTCTGTTATTTTGCTTTCTCTGTTATTTTGCTTAATATCTCTTTCAGTCATTAAGTTAACATGATTGGCATTGCCTTATTTTCTCTGCAAACTAATTTTTTTTCTCTGCTAATTAAACCATTTGCCATAAAAAGTATCTTATACAACAGAAAAAGGAAATATAAAGATTTAGTTTTAATAAGGTTAGTTTTCATAGTTTAGTTCGATTGTTTAAAAAGAGGTTGGCAGCCAAAATGCTAATCTCTTTTTGTTTATATATGCGATTCATGTTCTGAAAAAACGTAATCAGTCAATAGCGAAATGACGTTTAGAGATGCGAAATAAATAAGGTGTAACAGGTGGACATAATGCGCATTGCGAAATTATCCGCAGGGCATTATACAGTGCGCGGGTTAAAATTGTGAGGTAAAAATGTAGAGATGCTTCGTGTCTTTTGACGCCGTAGGCGTCTGATGTCGATAACCCCGGGCAAGCGAAGCGTAGCCCAGGGTAAGCTATCGCACTCCAGAACTACGAAGTAGTTCAACTCCTTACGGAGTTGTGACGGAGAGGAGCTTTACCCCGAACTGCGCCTGCGGCTTGTTCGGGGTTATCCATCTTAAACTC
>JAIRZR010000460.1 GCA_031267155.1 Prevotellaceae bacterium
TGGAAAGAGGCAGGGAAGAGCGTGAAAAGCTTGCGAAAGCCCTCGAAAAAGAACGCGAAGAACGGGAAAAAGAACGCGAAAAACGGGAAAAAGAACGCGAAGAACGTGAAAAAGAACGCGAAGAACGTGAAAAAGAACGTGCCGCTCTTCTTGCCGAAATTACCCGTTTAAAGCAAAATGGAAAATAATTTGCCTGATAAACGGGATTTGAATATTAAATTGCATGTTATAAAATATATGGATGTATGAAAAAAATAATAATTGCCTGTCTGTCCGCTCTTTTATGCGGATGCATGTTTAATATAAAGATGGAAATTAAGGAATGGAAAACTTTTGACGAAAGTCCCGATCCGAATGCCGATACGGCGGTATGGAACTCAAAGGGGATTAAGGCTTCCTTCGCTTCAACGTATGCGCGTTATGCCAAATATAAGGAACCGGAAATCGATGTTTCAAAAACCCGCAGGCTCCATGCATGGAAGGGCGAACGCGTATCCGCTCAGATTGTTGTATGGACGTCGACCCCGGTAATGCAGTTGGAATGCGAAGTGCAGGATCTGAAATGCGGCAAGGCGGTCATTCCGGCGGAGGCAGTCAGGGCGCGGTTTGTCAGATATACCCTGACCGACGAGTTTGGAAACGGATGCGGGTCGCATAAAAAATATGCTCCGTCTCTTGCCGGCGACATGCTGGACAATATCGACTGCATCGGCATGGATGCCAAGAGCGTCCGTCCCGTATGGATTAGCGTGGACGTCCCTGATTCGGTAGCCGCCGGGACATACAGGGGCGACATCAGAGTACATGCCCGCGGAGTAAACGCAAAACCCGTAAGCGTGAAGCTGAAACTGGAAGTCGAGGTCTGCAGCAAAACCCTGCCTCCCGCTTCAAAATGGAAATACCATCTTGACTTGTGGCAGCATCCGTCCGCCGTCGCCAGAGCGGAAAATCTCAAGCTCTGGAGCAACGAACATTTCGAAGCCATGCGCCCGCTGATGAAAATGCTTGCCGGAACCGGTCAAAAAGTGATTACGGCAACTCTCAACAAAGACCCCTGGAATCACCAGTGCTACGACGCTTACGAAGACATGATTGTCTGGACAAAAAACGGGAACGGCTCATGGAGCTACGATTACACGGTATTCGACCGGTGGGTTAATTTCATGATGAAGGACGTCGGGATCAAAGGGATGATTAACTGCTATTCCATGGCTCCCTGGAACAACGAGCTGCACTACATGGATGCAAAATCGGGAAACATGATAAGCGTCAAGGCAGATCCGGGTACAAAAACATTTGCCGAAATATGGACGCCGTTCCTGAAAGACTTCGTGCAGCACCTGTCAAAGAACAAATGGCTGAAAATAACGAATATCGCAATGGACGAGAGACCGCCCGCAGTGATGGACGAGATTCTCGGACTGCTGCAGAAGGAGGCGCCGGAGCTTGGCGTCGCTCTTGCAGACAATCATCAGAGCTATAAAAAATATTCGTACATAAGGGATTTGTGCGTGGATTTAAATTCGGTTCCAGAACCCGCGGATCTGGCTTACCGCAAGGAGAATGGACTGAATACCACCTACTATGTCTGCTGTGCGCACAAGTTCCCGAACATGTTTACGTTTTCCGATCCTGCAGAAGCCGTTTATGCCGGATGGTATGCAAAAGCTAACGGGTTTGACGGTTTCCTGCGCTGGGCATACAACTCGTGGGTCGAAAATCCGCTGACAGATTCACGTTTCAGAACCTGGCCTGCCGGCGACACCTTTATCGTCTATCCCGAAGCAAGAAGTTCGATACGCTTCGAATGTCTGATGGAAGGGATTCAGGATTTCGAGAAACTGTCAATCATAATAGAAGAGCGGAACGGGAAACCGATGCAGGAACTGGACGGATTCAGGAGTTCGGTAAAACCGGACAATATCGAATCGCTGATCGCGGATGCGAAAAAAATCTTCAGACAGTGAAAATGTCGGGAATGTTTTCGAAAAGGAATCATGCAGGGCGCACGTGGAGTTTTCCTGTGCGCCTTTCCTGTCTCGTCTGCCTTGTGTGCCTTGCGTGCCTTGTGGAAAGCTGCGGCACAAAAGGACAGCGCGGGAAACTGCCGGACATGCAGGTGGCATACAGTCCAGGGTATGCAAGGGGATTTTCGCTGTACCGTTCCGGAGATACGACCCTGCTCAGGGTTACCGATCCCTGGCAGTTCGCTTCGGGAGTGAAATTTGACTATATCCTGACTTCCAATGCTTCGCCGGACGCGCTTAACGAAATAAAAACTCCCGTAACAAAAGCTGTCTGCATGTCCACAACGCATGTGGCTTTTATTTCCGCTCTGGGCAGGACGTCTTCCATTTCCGGAATTTCGGGTCTTGCGCACGTGTCCGATTCTGCCGTAATCGCCATGGGCAGGGAAAACAAAATCGTGGACGTGGGCTATGATTCGAATCTGTCCTACGAACTGATTTTCTCCCTCTCGCCCGATGTGGTATTCGCATACGGGGTGCAGGGCGAGTTTTCCGGCATCGAAAAGAAGCTGAACGAACTCGGAATCAAAGTCGTGTATTTCGGGGAATATACGGAGGATACTCCTCTGGGCAAAGCCGAATGGATTGTGGCGATGTCGGTATTTTTCGGTGAACAGCAACATGCAGAAGATATTTTCGAACGGATGGAGGAGAATTATGTCAATACGGAAAAGCTGCTGGAAAATGTCGAATACAGACCAAAAGTGATGTTTAATGTCCCGTACAGGGATACATGGTATCTGCCGGGGACGGAGAGCTATATGGCAAAGTTTGTCAGGGACGCCGGCGCGGAATATATCTATCAGGACAACAGGGGAAGAAACAGCTATCCGATGAGCATCGAAAAGGCATACGATATTGCCCAGAACGCCGATTTCTGGCTTATCGGAAATCCTTCGAAATCACTCGACGAACTGAAAGCCGACGACCCGAGAATGACGGAAATCCCCGCGTTCAAAAATAAAAGGATATACAACAGCAATCTGAGGGCAAACGACTATGGCGACGATTTCTGGGAATCGGGAATAGTGAAACCGGATATTATTCTCAAAGACCTGATCAGGATATTCCACCCGGAACTTGTCCCCAAACATGAGTTTTATTACTACAGACACTTGAATTGATTATATAACAGCGAATCAAAAGTATCATTGTTGCTCATTGTTTTCTGGAAATACAAGGATTAACGGGCAATAAAAAAAAACAATCTCCGGAAAATTTCCGAAGACTGTCCTTCAATAATTTTATTGTTTCACATATAAAACGTCTCGTGGCCGGTTTCTAAAAACCGTACATAAGCATGTTTTCTATTGTTGCAACTTGAAAGTTACAGGCACCTGATAAGTTACCTTAACAGGCTTGTTTTGTTGACGTCCGGGCACCCATTTGGGCGATTTCTTCACGATTTCGATGACACAGTCCTCAAGTATAGGGTCAATCTTTCTTATTGACTTTATATCGGAAAGTGTACCGTCAATATTTACAGTGAAAGATACGCGAACCATTCCCTGGATATTGTTTTCTACCGCCTGTTGAGGATAATTACCCTCCAGCTTGGAATAAATCCATTTTACAAATTCCGATGCATCCTTACCCTGAAACTTGGGTTTATCTTCCACAATCGCAAAAGGAATAACCTCGTCGACTTCTTCAACATCCTGAACTACGCCCGTTCCTTTTTTGTCAACATAAGCCAAATCCTGGAAAAGGTTGTTATTTTCAGATTCGGAAAAATCGAACTCTGAAGAAATATCCACATCATCTTCCACGATATCAATCACATCGGGAATTTGCGGAATCTTAGGGGCTTCTGGAGGAGGAGTCAATTCCTGTTGCGTAATAGGAACCTGTTCCTCTTCTTCAACAATCTCCTGATATTCCCTGACAAGCATACCTGGCCCTTTTTCTTTTGACGTCCAGTTGAAAGCAAACAGTACAGCCAGCAAAGACAAACATAATCCGATCTCAAAAAACAATGACTTCTTGTTTTGAAGATCTGCTTTCGGTGTTTTTTTAAATTCCATAATTTTAAAACTTTAAATTGTTACTACTAAATCCCGGTTTCCCCGGTATATGTAAATATACACAAAAACCGTGCCAAAGCAACATAAAATACAGCCTATTTTCCAGGATGATTTGCCAAATAATTGATCTTCAGAGCCTGACATCTGCGAAGTTCCTGTTTAACATCAGTAACTATACCCATTCTTGTCTGATCATCAATTTTAAAGGCAACAGTAAGCTGCGCCCTGTCCGCTTCGGATAACTGTTCACGTTTGGCAGCTACAAAGTCGCGGATATCATCCACTGTACTGAATTTATCATTAAGCTGCATGCGGGTATCTGTTCCATACATACCCCGCAAAGCAATCATAGGAGTACCGACATTAACGTAACAGGTAAGATCCTTGCGTTCCAGTTTTGCAATCTCGGTCGCTTCGGGAAGTTTTATATTGACTTTAACTTCTTCTTCCCTCATGGTTGTTGTTACCATGAAAAAGAACAGAAGCATAAACACAATGTCCGACATGGAAGACGATGAATAGCTTCCTATGTTTTTTTTCTTTTTCCTTACTAATTTCATAATATAAACTCCTGTTTACCTTTTTTTACCTTTGTCTCTCGGCTCTGCCTCCGATATGTTGAGCGGATAAACGCCTCTGACAGCTTCCTGCCGGTCTTCCGAAAGTTTGGCATACGGAGACTGGAACTGTGAGATCGAAAATTCGTCGCGAAGTTCGGAATAAGCTCTCATTATCTCATTCTGGACTGCCATATACATACGGTAACTTGTCCCTCTGTCCGTTTGCAGAGAAACGACTCCCTTGCCAACGCTTATTGCACCCAGAAGCTCAATATTCTTGACTTCCTTTTCGGGTTTGTCCTCTTCATTTCTCGGATTTGAGAGAAATGTCTTAACCTCTTCCTTCAGTAACACAACCTCCATCGGTTTTTTGTTAACCAATAACAGATCGACGCTGTTTACGTGTATTTGCAGAATGTTACGCTTGTTGATTTCAGGCGGTTTTTCCTGTTCTTCTTCAAGCATTGGAGGCAGACGGCGGGGCATACCCAGGTTCTGATCCATTGTTGTTGTTAAAAGGAAAAACGACAGAAGCAAAAAAGCAATATCGGCCATCGAACTGGCATTTAATTCCGGTGTTGATCTTTTTGCCATTTTCTTTTCTGTTTCTTATTACCGTAATTTCAAAAAATTAACTACACTCGAAGCAAGAGTTACAAGTATAGTCGCGCCTAACATAATGTAGGTCGATATCAGGTTTACATCCGAAAATTTTACTGTACCTTCGCTGGGAACTTCCTGACCCGGAAGAATCAGACGGGGATCCAGATATTCCGATGCAAAAAGATACGACACACCCACAACTACAACAAAAGCAAGTATGCCCACAAGGATTCCTATTGCAGATTTGGGATTCTCAATCATCTGCGGAATGGGTAGAAATATCGTCAATACCGCTGCAATTCCTATCAAGATATAGGACCAGACAAGCATTGGATTTATCACCTCCATCATTTCCGGCACTTGGGTTACTACATCCAGATTTCCACATCCGATAAAAGCATATCCACAAAGCGCAACAGAAACGATAGCCAGAACCCAAAGCAGAATATTTACAAATTTATTTGCTTTCCACATGGTTCTCTACCTTTTTGAGTTGTGTTTTATCAAAATGTCCACAAAAGAGATGGATGCATCTTCCATGGAATTCACTATGCTGTCGATTTTGGAGACAATGTAGTTGTAAAAAATTTGCAGAATGATGGCAACGATAAGACCGCAGACGGTTGTGATCAAAGCCACTTTCATACCTCCCGCCACAACTGTGGGAGACATTGTTCCTGCTTTTTCGATGTCGTTAAATGCCTGAACCATACCGATAACTGTTCCGAGGAACCCTAAAGACGGCGCCAGAGCAATAAACAAACCTATCCACGGGAGATTGGTTTCCAATTGTCCCATTTGAACCGAACCGTATGAAACGATAGATTTTTCAACCATATCCAGTCCTTCTTCGTTACGATCCAGTCCCTGATAGAAAATGCTTGCTACCGGGCCTTTTGTGTTGCGGCATACTTCTTTAGCCGCTTCTATTCCTCCATCGTCCAGTGCCGATTCCACGGAGGACAGGAGTTTTTTAATGTTGGTCGTTGCCAGATTGAGGTAAATTATACGCTCAATACAGAATGCCAAACCCAAAACGAGACACAGGATGATGGGGGTCATAAATGGAGGTCCGCCGTCGATAAACTGCTTTTTTAATTCCTGATGAATAGGAACCTCTTGTCCTGTTTCTGCGGCACCTTGTGCCATTACATATCCCGCATACGAGATAAATGCTGTAAACGCTGCTGAAAACTTTAATTTTCTTTTCATGGCCTACTTTGTTTTTTTTAAATATTTAAAGATTGTTACTAATTTAATTTTCTATACTATTATTAATTATAATTTTTATCATCATTTTCTATCATTCCCTGCGGAGAAAAAGGGATTCGAACCCTTGATACTCTTTTGGAGTATACGCACTTTCCAGGCGCGCGCCTTCGACCACTCGGCCATTTCTCCCTAATCGTTTTCCCCCGATTTTTACCGTTTTGGACAACGAAACAGAGCCGCCAAGTTAAACATTATTTTTCATCCACAAAACATTTTTTTTTCAAATTCTTTTAATATCATTTTAATCAGCCCATTACAGGAGGGACAATTCCTTTAATTTTTCTTCGTATCCACGAAATATTTATAAAACTTACCGTAAAAATGAACAATATTACGAACACTATTGTCCGGACGTCAACGGGCGTATTTTCGATGTTCAGAACTTTGAGCCGCGAGAGGTAAATTCCGCGTACAGCAATAAAACAGGTAAAAGACAGCAAGCCTACGGATGCATTCAGCGCCGAAACAAGCAGGCTGTACGGTTTTGCCAGTTCTCTGCGCGAATATCCCAAAAGTATCAGGTTGCCCAGCGTTTTCCTGTTTTTATATACTAACAGATTGATGCTTAAAAACATTAAGCCCATTGAAGGCAAGAGGACAAGCAAGCCGATTATGGATATCGCCGTTATTATGATTTTCAGGAAATAGGACAGTTTGCCCTGTTCTCCTTTATTTTCCTTGATATCGTAGTTTTTCGACGCGAAGAACTCCGCAATTTCGGGATCGGCCGGATTTTTTGTTTCGATTATCAGTTTTGATTTGCGGGGCGGCTCCTTTCCTCCGAAATTCTTGTTTGCCCAGTCCATAAACTCCTGCGGAACCAAAATAGTGTTCAGGTAATCGGAAAAGCCGACAATTCGACCGGTGAACAGTTCATTTTTCCCGTTTCCCCTTATGGCGACTTTGAATTTCACCGTTTTAACTATGCTTTCAGATATTTGCGGCAATCCGCGACTTCCGGCAAAACCGAAATTGTACAGAGCCATATAATCCCTCGGTATAATTACAGGTATGAATTTGTCGCTTTCGATCCATTTCCAGTCCTCGCCTGCTCCGTCCATAATATTGTCGGGCACGGACTCGAAAAACATTTCGGTCGAAAACGACGGTATGTTACCCGAAGGTTCGATATATGCAAATACGCTGTAGCGGCATGGAGTGAAGTAATGCAGTGTCCGGACAAATTGCCGGGTCTCTATTTCCGATATCTCTCTGTCGGAAAAAATGGTGCTCTTGGAGTCGATAGCCGAAAGTACCGATACTTTTTTCGTTACAACAATGTATTCGCTTTTGAAAAGCCCGTCGGTATTCGAAGAAAAGAGCGGACGTATATCCATTGAAAAACCGAAAGCTACGAATATAAGCGTCATCCCTGCCAAAGCGGTAAATGCATACCCTAATAACTGTGGTATGCTAAGGTTTTGCCGTAAGAGTTTTTTTAACATGTCTGCATTTAAAAGCGCAAAGGTATAAAATAATTGAAAACTGAAAATTATTCCGGCAAAATGGGTGTACGGCAAAAATCCGCATTCCGCATTTTAATTAATCATCAAAGGCTGCAAGGTGGTTTTCCGCCCGGGAATTGACCCTAAGGAAATGCAGAATAATCTGAAATTTGAAAAGGTATATACGTTTATATAAAAAGGTATATACGTTTTACATAAAACGTATATACCTTTTCAAAGAGGTCTGCTTTGAACTAAATGAATCATGGAAAAAATGGCAGCTAACGGGTCAGGAATACTGCAAACTGATGGCAGTAATTATATGTCTTCGATTTGACATAAAGTACAAAGATGTACTTTCGGTGAATATATACGTATATATATATATATGACTCCTGCTCGACGCTCGGCGTAGTCTCTGTACCAATGTCATCAAGTTAAGCCATAAGAAGCTCTGAAAGAGCGGTATCAATAGCACAGGGCAAGGCAAACCTTGCCCTGTGCTGTTGATTATCGGGCTTTCAGCCCTTAACTTGACGACATTGGTCTCTGGACTACGTCGCGCTAAAAGCGACTAAACAATCAACTATAATAGAGGCACATATATGCTGAATTTTATTAGCCCGCACAATACTTTGAGCAGGAATTCCGATAAAACATATACACTTCAAACACTTGCTTTATGCGCTGGAATAACAGATAAAGTATGGGACGTTAAATTTGCATTTAAAACTCCTTATATAAATGATAATTGAAATATGACACTACCCATTTTCAACTACCGGCCGTAAATATAGCAATAAATTTTTAATGACAGGATTTTGTTTTAAGTGAGCAAAATATTATTTCGAGATACTACGCGAAAAGATTCTTATAGACGCGAAATGTTTAATGTCGCCAATTTAATTGCTGAAACGAAGTCTCCCAATACAGTCCGCTTCCGTCTCCCCTGGATTTCAACTCGAAGATCAAAGCCGGCGCCCGATTCCGCTTCCGCGTGCGCCCAACCCGATAACGGCGATACGCAGTTTGCAGACCTTCATCTTTACGGGATTTTTATCGTACCCCATGCCTGAGCCGGAAGACATTTTTTGTCCGCATAGCTATATCAGGACATGACACAATAAGCATCTGGACTTCGTTTTTCAATTTATTTGTATATTTGCGGATTGAAAAGATAGTTTTATATGGAGAATTTTCGTTTTAAAGCATTGGGAGAATTGAACAGCCGTCAGGCTGTTAATTTTGAAGGAGTAAACGGGCCTGTCTCGTCATATTT
>JAIRZR010000464.1 GCA_031267155.1 Prevotellaceae bacterium
CGTACAACAGGATACTGTTTAGTCCAGTCCCATTTGTCGTAGATATAAAGTCCTTCGAACAGGTCTTTCCGTCCGCTGAACAGGGCGTCAAATGTGCTTATCAGCAACGATTTTCCAAACCGGCGGGGACGGGACAGAAAATAAGCTTTTCCCCTGCTGACCATTCTGTATATGCTTTCCGTTTTATCGACATACAGATAATCCTTGCTGCGTAAATCGGAGAACGACTGTATTCCTATGGGTAATTTCTTCATTTTACTCTAAATTTTTTGCAAATGTACAACTATTTTTGGATAAATGAATTTATCCTTAATTTCTAAGTATCTTTCGGCATATTTCAAAAATGTCGGATTATGCATTGGATGGATTCCAGACAGGCTGACCGGTAATTTTGTCGTATGAGACAAAGCCCAAACAGGCTGAAATCGTTTTGGAAAGAATAACAGCAAACTACAGTATTGTATTGATACAGATTATATTTCTATTTTTTAATTGTGTATTCAATTAATTCAATTAATTTTGCGGGCAAATACGGATGAAAATTTGATATTAAAAGTAAGGACAAATGGAAAGGAAACGTAAGGCAATATCTTCTTTTATAGAAAAATACTTTCTTCATTTTAACGCCGCTACTTTGGTTGATGCAGCTAAGGCGTACGAAAATGCATTGAGTCAGGGACAAAAAATGATGATAACTCTTGGCGGAGCGATGAGCACCGCCGAGCTGGGAAAACTGTTAGCAGAGATGATTCGGCAGGACAAAGTTCAAATTATCACCTGTACAGGCGCCAATCTTGAGGAAGATATCATGAATCTTGTCGCGCACAAAAGTTACAGGAGAGTGCCGCATTACAGGGATTTGACTCCACATGACGAATGGGCGCTTCTGGAAAAGGGACTTAACCGCGTGACGGACACCTGCATTCCCGAAGAAGAAGCTTTCCGCCGCCTGCAAAAGCATATCCACGAACAGTGGAAAACCGCCGAAAATGCCGGCGAAAGATACTTTCCCCACGAATATATGTACAGGATGCTGCTTTCCGGCGACTTGAAGCAATATTACGAAATAGATCCCGCCGATAGCTGGATGCTTGCGGCGGCGGAGAAAAACCTGCCGATAGTCGTTCCCGGCTGGGAAGATTCAACGATGGGAAATATTTTTGCATCTTACTGTATTAAAGGAGATCTGAAACCTTCGACAATGAAATCGGGTATTGAGTACATGACTTTCCTTGCCGACTGGTACACTAAAAATTCCGGTTCCGGAATCGGCTTTTTCCAGATTGGAGGAGGGATTTCCGGAGATTTCCCGATTTGCGTTGTGCCGATGCTGTATCAGGATTTGGAACTGGAGACAACCCCGTTCTGGAGTTATTTCTGCCAAATATCCGATTCCACAACCAGTTACGGCTCGTATTCGGGAGCTGTTCCCAACGAAAAAATAACATGGGGAAAGCTGGGTATTGATACTCCCAAGTTTATAATAGAATCGGATGCAACAATTGTCGCTCCGCTTATATTTGCATGGCTTTTAGATATGTAGTAATTTAAATATGTTAATTAAAATAATTTGTTTGGTATGAACACACTTTTGTTTTTGGGCGGTTTGGGCATGCCCGAGATTATTCTTATTGCCCTGGTAGTTCTGCTTTTGTTTGGCGGAAAGAAAATTCCAGAACTGATGAAAGGAATAGGGAAAGGCGTCAAAAGTTTTAAGGACGGAGTGAAAGGTATTGAAGATGATATCAATTCTTCACTTGAAGAGGACAACAGCCGGAAACTGGACGAATAGCTTCGAGACATGAAAGTACTTGTTGTCGATGACGAGCGCAGTATCCGCAATTCGCTGAAAGATATTCTGGAATATGAAAATATTGAAGTTGTCCTGGCGGAGAACGGCAGTTCGGCAATAGAGATTTTCCAGAAAAATGTATTCGACCTGGTATTTTGCGACATCAAAATGCCGGGTATGGACGGCATAGAGGCGCTCGAAAAAATGCAGGAATTTAATGCGGATATTCCCGTGGTGATGATTTCGGGACATGGAAATATCGATACTGCGGTGGAATGTATCAAGAAAGGCGCATACGATTTCATCGAAAAGCCTCTCGATCTCAACAGAATACTTATTACTCTGCGAAACGCTACCGACAAAACTGCTCTGGTTAAGGAAACAAAGAAACTTCAACGCAAAGTAGCTAAAACCAATGAAATAGTGGGCAACTCGGAAAGCATTCAAAAGGTCAAGGATATTATCGACCGTGTGGCTCCGACCGAAGCCCGCGTTCTTATAACCGGCTCCAATGGAACGGGCAAGGAACTGGTCGCCCGCTGGCTGCACGAGAAAAGCAACAGAGCGGCAAATGTTTTTATCGAAGTGAACTGCGCCGCCATACCTTCCGAGCTGATCGAAAGCGAATTGTTTGGACATGAAAAAGGCTCGTTTACTTCTGCAATAAAACAGCATAAGGGCAAGTTTGAACAGGCTAACGGAGGCACTATCTTCCTTGATGAAATAGGCGATATGAGTCTGGCTGCCCAGGCAAAGGTGCTCAGAGCATTGCAGGAGAATAAGGTGCTCAGGGTGGGAAGCGACAAGGATATTGTTGTGGACGTGAGGGTTATTGCGGCTACAAATAAAAATCTCCGCGAAGAAATCGAAAAGGGAAATTTCAGGGAAGACCTTTATCACCGTCTCAGCGTGATAGTAATCCATGTGCCTGCATTAAACGATCGCAGGGAGGATATTCCCCTGCTGGCAGAGCATTTTATTACCGAAATATGCGACGAGTACAGTATCCCCAAAATGGAAATCACCGAAGACGCTCTCGCCGAACTCCGGGAACTTAACTGGACGGGAAATATCCGCGAATTTCGTAATGTTATCGAAAGGCTTATAATTTTATGCGATAAAATCATAGAAGCGCAGGACGTCCGCACTTATGCAAACCCGCTGTTCGAAAATTGAGAATGTCAGGCGATTGACGCTTTGAAATACAGTTAAGATGGATACAGATATTGTCTATAAAAACCTGGAGACCGAAGAAGAAATCTCGGGTGCAAAAAAGCTGATTCTTGCATATATTCAATGGCTGAATCATGATTTATCGTTTCAAAACATTGATGATGAATTAAATTATTTCCCCAAAAAATACAGCGAACCCGAAGGTGCTTTCCTTATTGCCAGGGGAGATAATGAGCTTGTCGGATGTGTCGGAATAAAAAAACTTGAAGACGGAATCTGTGAGATGAAAAGGCTTTTTGTGAATGACAGTTACAGAGGAAACGGTGTAGGGAGAAAATTAGTTGAAATGATTGTGCAGGAAGCAAGGTTGAAACATTATGAGAAAATGAGACTTGATACGCTGGATACCATGGAAGATGCACTAAATATATACCGTAAAAGCGGTTTTTATGAAATCGAAGCTTACTATAACAATCCGGCAGACGGAGTGGTATATCTGGAGAAAATATTGTAGAAAACAAATAAGTCCCCAATATTTTATCACAGGAGATTAAGAAAACAATCAATTCCAAAATAGAAGACGTAGAAAAGGTCGAAACTTTTTACCCAAATCGTTTTGACGATTTAGCGATGGAATTTGTCAATTCCCCTGTTTTTGCTATTACAGGAAGAAGTCTTTGAGATATACCCGCTTATACTGTGCGCGGCTAAAATTGTGAGATAAAAATGTAGAAATACTTTACTTCCTTTGACGTAAGCCCACAATGCACAAAAATATCCCGCGCATAGTATAAAATCAAAATGTAACCCTGTCCCCCCCCTGTGAACAGAATCTCAGTCCGTTATTGCAATAGCTCTGACTGGGGAGCCGTCGCGCCCCTGCAGTTTTAGCGGGAGCGAGAAAAAAGTAAACACCTCATTGTCGGGAAGCTGTTCCATATTTGCCAGTCCTTCGACAATCAGGATACCTGCGCCCAGCATTTTTATATGGACATACTGCCAGTCTTCGCCATTGGGCGTAGGCATATCCATCCCAACCAGTCCGATATTTTTTTCGACAAACCAGTCGGCAAGCGATTTCGAGACATACGGGAATCCCGAGAAAAAGGACTGTTCGGGAAAATGTTTTTCCCATCCCGTATGCAGTAAAATACAGCATCCCTGTTCGATGAAGCTGAGGTATGGCTGCATGTCTTCCGCTTCGATCGCTTCGCCCGGCTGTTTGCCTGTCAAATCGACCTTAACCGCTTTCACCACGCAGCGTTCCAGAGCGATTTCGTCGATACATTCGCCGTTGTTGAAAAAGTGGCGGGGAGCGTCGATATGCGTTCCCTGATGCGTCGAAGTGGTCAGGCGCGAAAGATTGTATCCCAAAGTTTCCAGAGTACAGTGCCATGTTATTGCGAATTTGGGATCCATCGGCATTGTCGGCGCTCCGTTGAACATGGGAGCGGTCAAATCAATTATCTTACCCATAATAGTTTTAATTAAAATATCCTGTAAAAAAATAAATCATTCGCTTCCCGCGAAGTTTGCAGTTTTGCCCAGACCTTCGGGACCCATCGCCAGATAGCCCGAATCGGCATAGAGATCGTGCCCCGTGATGACGGCGGCGTCGTCGCTGAGCAGGAATGCTATTGTTGCCGCAATCTGGCGCGGTTCCTGCAACTGCTGTAAAAGGTGGTATTCGCTCCATGCCTGCGGGGCGCTTTCGCGTGTTCCGTCGGGAGTAGCCTTTGCCACCTCGTCTGTCCATACCCATGCGGGACTTACGCAGTTGACGCGGATGTCCGGAGCCAGATCCATTGCCGCACAGCGAATAAGCTGTTTCACTGCTCCCTTTGCCGCGTTGTACGTCCAGCGCAGAGGCTGGGCAATATGTCCGGAGATGCTTGAGATGCATACAATCGCACCCTTTTTCCGCTGACGCTGTTTCACAAACTCGGCAATCATGCGCGCATAAGCTCCGGGACCCGCCATAAATGCGTGTACCCAGTCATCGTAGGTAGCGTCCAGCGCTTTCGCCGTAAACGGAAATGCGTTGTTGACGAGGAAATCAATCTCGCCAAACAACTCTCTCGCTTTCGACACAAGCAATTCGGGAGTATCTTTGTCTCCCATGTCACGGGCAACGAAAAACACTCTGTCCCCATATTTCTCCCTGAAACCGGCAAGCGCTTCCAAGCCTGTCTTTTCGCTGCGACCACAGAACAGAACGTTTACTCCTTCCTCGAGCAGACGCTCTACAGTCGCTTTTCCTATTCCTCTCGAACCGCCTGTAACTATGGCGGCTTTCCCATTTAAACCTTTCATATCTATTAAGATTAAGAATTTAAAATATTAAATAATTACTGTTCTTTTCAAACCGGCGTTTTCGGAACCGACAGTAAGTTTCACGAAATTTTCCGCTTATTTCAATCCTGCACTGCCTGTCTGTATTTCCGTATTCCGGTCGCAAAGGTAAATAAAAAAAACCAATTGCAAATCGAAAGCTTTACGACATGTATCCCCGGCATAATAAAACAGGCAGCAAAACGTACTACGAAGTAGTTCAAGCTTGCGCTTGATTCAAGTCCGTACGAAGTTGTAGAGGAGAGACGCTTTACCCCGTGCTTCGCTTGCACGGAGTTATCAAAATTGGACGCCTACGGTGTCAAAATACACGAAGTTCTACATTTTTGTCTCACAATTTTAGCCCGCGCACAGTACAGTTCGTCAAAAAATCATGAGATAAATTTACTTTCTATGCCTTGTTTTGATTTTTTGTGTAATTTTGCACGAAATTAGAATGGGTTATGCCATTCGCTCTTATATATAAATTATGA
>JAIRZR010000484.1 GCA_031267155.1 Prevotellaceae bacterium
ATGCTTGGAAGCGAGGAAAAAATAAAATGGACACAAAACGACGGGGAAGTTATTATCCAGAAACCCGCCCAACTGCCGAATTATAATACGGTCGTGTTCGCCGTTAAACTGAAATAAACCGGAAAGTTTACTTAAATAAAATATATTCCGCAACGAAGAATCTTTCGTTGCGGAATTATCTTTTAGAGTTAAGAACTAAGAACTAAGAACTAAGAGTTGGCTGACGCGCGCTTTTTAGAGTTAAGAACTAAAAACTAAGAACTAAAAGTGCTGGCGTGCCTTTTGTCTGAAACAGGCTTGCAGAATTAGCAGGTCGGACAGGCGCGCTTCAGCAAACTTTTAGTTTTTAGTTTTTAGTTCTTAACTCTATTCGCCTGCCCCCAATGAAGCGAAGCGATTGGGGGCGACGGAAAAATTTCACATTGAAATACAGCATTCACCGCTTGCCGATGAATAATGGAAAATTGCGACAATACAATTTGCGAGAGCTCAGGAGGTCTGAGGTTATTGATCCTTTTTGGACACCCTCTTCCAATATCATCGGCAACTATATTCCCATATCATTGTCAATGATATTCTCGACGGGTATATTCCCATATTCTCGACGGGTATATTCCCATATACTCGACAGGTATATTCCCATATACTCGACAGGTATATTCCCATATACTCGACGGGTATATTCCCATATACTTGACGGGTATATTCCCATATACTCGACGCATATGTCGCGCACAGTAATTTGCAAATGGGTAAAAATTCGGTTTATGCAATAAAAAAACATTACTTTTGCACCTCGAATATAAATTGAAAACGATGGAAAAATGCCGGAAGGTCAATATAAATGGAAAAACCGAATCATTGCAGTTGCGGGCTGGATTTGGATATTTTGAGCGGGGCAGGGTAGGGGAGCGCCGCCTGAAGCAGCCGGTGAGGATCGCCGTCAGGCATGTTTACCTTTTTAATTAGCGCTCAAGCCATTTGCGGCGTGTGAAATGTTATGGAGAATGTATTTGCCAATATTTACAGATATTTTGCTGAATATCCCGTTTGCAGGAACATATTTTTGCTGGCTGTTGCGGTTACGTGTGCGGTTTTAGCCTCGCGGATATCTTTTGAAGAAGATATTTCGAAAATGCTGAACGCCGAAACGGAGGAACTGTCCATGCTTCTCGAAAAGACAAAATCCACCGAACAGCTGATAATGTGGATATATTCGAAGAGCGGAAATCCGGACAGGGAAACACTCATGTCCATTGCCGACACCCTCTCCGAAGCAGTCAGAAGCAGATGCGGCGAACTGCTTGACGAAGTAAGGACAAACTTTTCGCAGGACGATTTCATGAAGGCATATTCCATTACAGTTAAAAACTTTCCGCTGTTTATCGCTCCCGAAAAGTACGGCGGGCGGGCATTGATTCCCCCGGACAGGCTCGATTCGGTTCTGAGCGGATACATACGGGCGGTTTCCACACAGGGAGGAGTGTTTGCGCGCGAAGGTCTTCTGTACGATCCTGCCGGTTTCACCTTCGATCATTTATTAAGAATGAGGGAGATGCAGACGGCCTCCAAATTTGCCGTGCTTGACGGATACCTTTTTTCACAGGACGAAAAAAGCATTCTTGTCATGATGACTCCCCGAAACAGATATGGAGAAACCCGCAACAATACGCTGCTGATTAATATCCTGGACGGGATAACCGGCGAGTTCAACGGCGGCGGCGCGGGTTTCGGGAAATACGGCGACTACGAGGCGCAGTACTTTGGCGCCCCGCTCGTTGCCGTCGGAAATGCGAAGCAGGTACGGAAGGACATTTATCTGACCATGAGCGTGGTTATGGCGGCCGTACTGCTGCTGCTGATTTCGGTATTCGGGAAAAAGCGTCTGCCGCTGCTGATAGTCGCGACAGTTTCCTTTGCTGCGCTGTTTGCGCTGGCGGCGGTCAGTCTTTTCGAATCCTCGCTTTCGCTTATCGCGATCGGCTCCGGCGCTGTTATTCTGGGCATTGCCGTAAATTATCCCATACATTTTTTTACCCACTACATACACAGCGGGGATGTGGAACGGACAATCAGGTCGATGGTTTTTCCGATGACCGTGGGCAGCCTTACGACGGTGGGAGGGTTTATATGCCTGACATTTACCGGTTCGCCGCTCCTGAGGGACTTCGGGCTGTTCGGGGCGTTTTGCCTTGTCGGAGCGGCTTTGTTTTCGCTGATATTCCTGCCGCACATGTTCGGGAACCTGCCCGCACGGGGAAAGACAGGCAGCGTCCGGCGGTTTTTCGAAAGGATAAGCAGCTATCCGCTTGACAGAAAGCCAGCGCCGCTGATATTTGTTGCGCTGCTTACGCCCGTGCTCCTGTATTTTTCGTTTAATGTTGAATACGAAAGCGATCTGGGTAAATTGAATTATATGCCTGAAAAAGTGAGGGAAGCCGAAAAGCAGTTCAACGGCATCATGAAGCCGGAACACACTCTGCTGCTTGTATCCGCGGGAAATACTCCCGACGAGGCTCTCGGCAATTCGTACAGGATATTCCTGCTGACCGACAGTCTTTCGTCGGCGGGGTACGGCTGTTCGTATATCGGTCCGGCAAAGGCTGTTCCGCCCGTATATGTCCAGCGCGAAAACGCCGGCAGATGGAACAGCTACTGGACAGGCAGTCCGGCGGGAGCGGACGAAAGGGAATCCGTCCGCCGGGTATTTCTGGAAAAGGGGCTGAACACCGGCTCTTTCGACAGGTTTTTCGCGCTTCTCGAAGGCGGGGCGGATATAATGTCCGATGAAGACTGTGCCGCCCTCCTGGACATTTTCGGGAAGGATTACCTGTATTCCGACAGTACCCTCAGCACCGTGGTTTCGCGGATAGTGGCGCCTCCGGAAAATACAGTCGAAATTGCCGGCATTGTGAACAGGAGCGGCTATGCCAAAGTGTTGAATAAGCAGTCGATAACGGAGAATCTGGTCAATTCGGCGGGCGAGGATTTCAATACGGTAACGCTGTACACCTCGCTGCTGGTGTTTCTGGCGATTCTGCTTTCGTACGGACGTATCGAGCTGACGCTGATTACCTTTCTCCCGATGCTTGTCTCGTGGATCTGGATACTGGGAATAATGGGGCTGTTCGGAATAAAGTTCAATATCGTAAACATCATACTCTCAACATTTATCTTCGGGCTTGGAGACGATTTCTGCATTTTTACGACGGACAGCTGCCTCAAGTCGTACAGGAAAAGCGAAAGCCATGCTTCCACGGTCAGGATGAGCATAATTGTCTCGGGACTGACGGCGCTGACGGGCTTTGGCGCCCTGCTACTTGCCGGGCATCCGGCGATATATTCCCTGGCGGGGATTTCGATTCCCGGCATACTGTCCGTACTGTTTGTTTCACAGACGGTACAGCCGTTCCTGTTCCGCATCCTGATTACAAATCCAGTTTCGAAATCCCATCCGCCGCTAAGCCTTGTTACGCTGCTCAATACCGTGTTTTTCTTTCTTTATTTTATTTTCGGATGCCTGCTGCTTTCGCTTGCAAGCCTGATTATACGGCTTGTTCCTGCGAACAGGAAGACAAAGAGGGCGGCGCTGCTGCATCTCATTCACTGGATGGCAAAAAGCGTCATGATATTCTCCGTGACGATCAGGAAAATTGTAATCAATCCCCTTGGCGAGACGCTGGACAGACCCTCGATAATCATCTCCAACCACCAGTCAATGGTAGATATACTTCAGATACTTGCCCTGTCGCCCAAGATAGTGTTTGTTGTCAAGGACTGGGTCTGGAAATCGCCGCTCATGGGACTGTTCGTGAGGTCTGCCGGCTTTCATTCCCTGTCCGGCGGCATGGATTCGCCTGAAACTTACCGGGATACTCTGAACGACGGATATTCGATATTCATATTCCCCGAAGGCTCGCGAACGGACGATTCTGAAATTAAACGCTTCCACAAGGGCGCGTTTTTTCTGGCGGAACAGCTTGACGCCGATATCCTTCCGCTCATAATACAGAATAATTACGAGACCCTGCACAAAAACTGGCTCGCGATATATCCAAACCAGATAACCCTCAAGTTCTGCAGCCGGATTTCGCCCGGCAACAGCCTGTTCGGAAAGGATTACAGGGAGAGAACCAGGGCGGTATCGGCATTTTACAGGAAAGAATATCCGAAACTGGGCATGGAGACGGCTGATTCGCGGTATTGCGTCCGCAAGCTGAAGGACGCTTTTATGTACAAGGGACCTGTGCTGGAGTGGTATCTGCGTGTGAAAATGAAAATAGAGGACGCCTACTCCGGTTTCGACGGACTGGTTCCGCCGAAGGGAAAGATTGTGGATGCGGGCTGCGGTTATGGCTTTCTCTCATACGTACTGTCCATGAAATCAGTGGACAGGATGATTACGGGAATAGATTATGACGAAGACAAGATTGCCGTTGCGGCAAACTGCTATATCAAAACGGACAGGCTCAATTTCGAACATGCCGATATAAGAGAATACGCTTTCGGACAGGCTGACTGTTTCATATTCAGCGATGTGCTGCATTATATCGAGCCGGAAAGCATAGCGGATATCGCCAAAAAAGTCTCGGCAAAACTGAACCCGGGCGGAAATATCATTATCCGGGACGCCGACGTAAACGGACATAAGTTCAACAGGATAACGGAATTTTTCTCCACTGAAATCTTTAAGTTCAACAAAACAAGCGCCCGCCTGAACTTTTTCTCTACAAAGGATATATGTGAACTTTTCGGTGAATACGGGTTCTCATACAGGATTATCGCCAGCGAAAAACATGCAGTGAATACATGTATAGAGTTAAGAGTTAAGAGTTAAAAGTAGCTGACGCGCGCCGGGTGTATTGACTACGTCGAACTTCGTTTCCAGAATGTCGTTTTTTCATAACCACGGGTCGTAACGTCGCGACCTTTCATATAACAACATCGCAAACGACTAATATGACGCAGATTATTGATGCGACAAAAAATCCCGTCAGGGATTAAATATCGGTAGAAAACAGTCGAAAATCGGTAAGAATCCCGTCAGGGATGACATGTAAAAACGAAGATACCGTGTGTCATCCCTGACGGGATTTTGCTGGACAATGAATTGATTTCTACCAATATTTAATCCCTGACGGGATTTTTTGATTCCGGCAATGTTATATGCTTTTTGCATTAAATCCTTTCATATAACAACATCGCAAGCGACTAATATGAAGCAAATTATTGATGCGACAAAAAATCCCGTCAGGGATGAAATATCGGTAGAAAATAGTCGGAAATCGGTAAGAATCCCGTCAGGGATGACATATAAAAGACGGAGATACCGCGTATCATCCCTAACAGGATTTTGCCGGACAATGAATTGATTTCTATCAATATCTAATCCCTGACGGGATTTTTGATTCCGGCAATGTTATATGCTTTTTGCATTAAATTCTTTAATGGGGGACTGACGGGCTATTCTTATCCCGAACTCAGGTTATAAGCGAAATAGCGCTTTTCAGGATCTGTGTTTATCCATTAAATCTGTGTTATCTGTGTGCTAAAATGGTATTTGGCTTATATCTTTAAATTGAAAATAGAATATGCCAGTTTTTTCGCCACATTTTTCGTATCGGTATAAATAATCGACGAAGGTTCGATAATCTTCGTCCCCCATGACGATTCCACCCTGTATTTCAGAACATTTTTGTCGCCTGTCCTGCTGAAATGGAGTTTCAGTACCGGCAAATTTTCTCCGCCCGTTTCAAAGTCCATATTGAATGTATTCAAATCGGCTAAAACCTGTTTTGCACTTTCAACTTCGCCCGTTTCGACTTCCAGTTTGAATTTCATTTTGACATCACTGTAAGGCATTAGCTGGGGATATGCCTGATAGAACTGATTCCTGAATTTTTCGTGATTGATTTTCGTTCCCGAGGCTTCGTTTGCCAGAGCCAGGGCTTCATACAGGCGCGCCAGATACAGCTTTTCATATTCGTCATCTTTTATCAGATCCTGATTATAAACCTCTTCCAGGATTTTCAGGGCTTCGCGCGTATTTCCCTTTTCAATATACAGCTTGCCCTGGAACAGCTTGAAATACTTGCGGATATTGTCTCTTTCGTCGTTTTCTGCCTGCCTGCCAAATTCCTTTATAAAATAATTCCTGCCATAATCCTTAATCATATAAAATATTTCGTCGAAGGAGATTGTAGCTTCAGAGGCAAACAGCCTGTAATATACATCACTGCGCTCGGGATTGGATGAGAGCTGATTGAATATCAGCATCTGGATCACGTACTGTTCCAGCTTTATTTCGGCGATTTTCCTCAGCTTCGACGGCGACAGCCAGTAATATTTGTCTTCGAAACGTATTGCGGCTTCCTTTCTCTGCAGGTTTACAAATTTCAGGATACTGTGGCTGAAGGCATAATGACTTTGTCCCCAGGTAGTCCCGATATGCACATCGTTAAATTTTCCCGCCTTGTTTATGCATATCATGCTCGAATCAAGCTGTCCGTTGTACATCAGCGCCCTTGCCAGCCCCATGTTATACCATCCCCAGCCGGGTCTCACGCCTGTTTCCTTTATATACCGCGACAGGTCGTTGACGCTTTTTTGAGGATCCGCCTTCATTACATCAAGAATACTCATGTAATAGATTGATTCCTTGAGGCGATACCTGTCGTAGGTATCTCTGTTGCTCGCGTATGTGAAATAGGCGTACGATTCTCCGAAAAAGCCTGTTGTAAAGCAAAATATGGCATAATTATTATACGGGAATACGCTGCTGTAGGGCTTCATGTACTGATAGTATAAACGGGCGGAATCGGGCTTGTGCAGATAGCTGTATATTATTGACAGATAGTGATACACGCTTAGTTTTGTGCCGATTATTCTCCACGGGCTTATTATGGATTCGTTTTTCGCCGCATTTTTATTGATAGTTTCCAGATTCTGCTTGAGGAAATGCAGGGCTGCCATTTCGTTCTCCTCCACCGAATTGTACAGAAAGTCGAATTTCCTGGAAGTGTAAAACCTGTTCCTGTGGTATGTCCACGCAATATAATTGTCCGCTCCAAATTCGTCGTGCCGGAATCCCCATGATTTATACCTGTTTAAAAGCCAGATAACAGAATCGGGACGCTCGATGTTGCTGTAGCAGTCCATAAGTTTTTCGGTGATGTATATGTAGTCGAATACGCGGTCTCTGTATTCCTCGTAAGCCTCCTCCGAGGAATATACGTCTCTCAGCGCTACGGCATAATCCTTTTCAAACAGTTCCAGAGCATTCCTCAAAGGTTTTGCCGCCTGCGCATATCCGGCAAGATCTCCCGACCTGTCGTACCTGTAAAATCCTTCGAACATGTATCCTACATAGTACGAAGGGTCTTTCCTGATAAACTCCCTTGCACGCAGCATTACTTCATTCGGCAATATTCCCGGACCGGAAATGCCCATTTCTTCCCGCTTGAGATCAATTTCATACCTTTTGACAGAATTGACCTGCGAACTCGCGTCCGTGGCTATGTGCAGGAATAATAGAACTATAACCGCCTTGCAATATATATAATGCAATTTGTACATTATCTAATCCGAATACAAATTTAGTTTACTTAATCTTGAAATTTCCTTGTGAACAATATTTTTCAGCGAAGTTTCCTTCGTTTCCTTATTCCTGAATATCAGTCTGTGTTTAAGTACCGGTTCGGCAAGCCGATAGATATCGTCTTCCACCACAAAACCGCGTCTGTTGATCAGCGCGTATGCACGCAGGCATTTCAGAAAAATGATACCGCTGCGCGGCGATGCCCCGAGTATGATGTCCTTATGCTCGCGGGTGGCGCTCACAATGTTATACACTGATTTTATAATCTCCTCGTGAACAAAGGTTTCTTCGGCTTTACTCTTAAGCTCGAATATGTCGTTCTCGCTCAGGACAGTCTTGACGTCAAAGACTTTCCTGTCTATGTCGATGTAATTCCTGTATATATCCATTTCCGCCTCGCTGCTGACATATCCAAACGGTATTTTCATGAAAAACCGGTCTAACTGGGCGGCGGGAAGCGGGTATGTCCCTTCGATTTCCACCGGGTTTTGAGTTGCGATTACAAAGAACAGCTTCTCAAGGGGATATGTTGTGTTGCCGACTGTTATTTGATTCTCAGCCATACACTCGAGCAGCGCGGACTGAACTTTTGGCGAAGCCCTGTTGATTTCGTCAGCCAGCAGGACATTGCTGAAAAGCGGTCCTTTCTTGAATATGAAATCTTTGGTATTGTCATTAAACAAATGCAGACCGATAAGATCCATGGGTAGCAAATCGGGCGTAAACTGTATGCGTTTAAACAGAAGTCCGTTTTCTGCCTCTTTGCCCGATATTGAGCGCGACAGTGTTTTTGCCATGACCGTCTTCCCTGTCCCGGGATTGTCTTCTATCAGGATATGTCCACCCGCCAAAAGTGCGGAAGCCACCAGTTTAAGCTCCTCGCTCTTGCCTTTTAAAATCTCGCCTACATTGTTGAAAAGAATTTCCAAACGTGATGAAAAGCTGTCCATCATGTTCGATTTATCTTCCAAAATATTCTCAACACTCTGAATTTCCGTGTCGCTGTTCAGTTCTTCCTGCATACTTATCTATTTTTTTCAAACTTTTCAATAATTTTT
>JAIRZR010000506.1 GCA_031267155.1 Prevotellaceae bacterium
AATTCAAGAACGTATCCGACAGTTTCGACCGTGCACGTCACCGGATGCATTACAACGTCAGCTTCAGCCAGACGATACAGGCCAAAGCCGACAAGGTGAAAATGAACAAAATCCAGGCGTTGAACACGGGGCCGGTCATCATCGGTATCAGGGACAGCGTAAGCGGATTGACCGACGGAACGCTGACAGCGGGCGGGGTGCTCGACATTTACGGCACCCGTCTGAAAGTGTTTGCCGAATCGGCGGACAACGGCGTTTACTTTGTTGCCGCCGGCGGAACGGAATACAAGGCCGTTACGTTGGTAGAAAACAAGCCATCGCGTTTGATTGTGATGTTGCCGTCGGGCACGTATGTGCTGGAAGTGCGAACACACTATATAAACAGCAACAAGCCTGGGAAACAGCTTCGCAAGATTCAGTTTTCCAAGCCGTTGATTTTGTCAAGTGGGGGCTTTCCGCCTTCACTTGACATATTTGTCGACACAGTGGTGAAGCCTAAGGCGACACACCGTCGACAAAAACAGAGCTATTTACATTAATTACTTTATACTATGTTTTATGCACGAATAAACAAAATCAAAGTTTTCAACAATCGCGAAGGATTCCTCGGATTGTTTAATCGCGCCGAGATACGCATCCACAGTTATGCTACCGCATTATACGCGGGAAACGATTCGTCTGCCGGACTGTCCGCATCTCCCCTGACCCTCTCCGCCATGATCGCCCTTACCGACGAACAGCGGAAAGAAATACTGCTGGACGCCGTACAGGCGGAAATCGACCGGCTGGCACAGAGCCGTACACTCGCCATCGACCGGGTAAAGGACAACCAAAGCCTGCTGTTCGGCGATTCGGGATTAGTCATTTACTCAAGCGAACAGATCCCCGACATGCTGAATATGCAACTGTGGGTGATCGAATCGGATGCCGACGTACGGCAGTTCGCCCTCGATGCCGACAAAGTGATAGACAGCGACGCCTTCAAAGGATTGCTGATTGCCGTCGAAACAGCGTTAACGGTTACAAACCCCGTCCTGTCCGGCGTCATCGGTATTGGCACCATAGTTGCCAACCTGCTGCGGCAGAAGCTGCGTTCCAACAAGGACGACCTCGTGGGTTACTGGCAGATGACCCTCAACCGTACCGAACATTATCCGCACGGCACCCGCGACCGGCAGGACACAGCCGATACGACAGGAAACATACTGGTGGATTATACGCTGTTCGGATTTGAGAATGTTGCAGATTTATAAAGGATTCATATCAGAGAAATAAAACAACTATGCGTACCTGTTCATTTTTATTGATCATTTGTATGTTTTCCTGTTCGACACCCTATTCTAATGAATTGGAAGCTGTTCTTGAACAGGCGGGAAAGAACCGAAGGGAACTGGAAAAAGTGCTGAAGCATTACAGCCAAGACTCTGCCGACAGTCTGAAATGGCGTGCGGCAGAGTTCCTGATTGTAAACATGCCGGGCAAGCATTCGGCATATTACGATGCCCCGTGGAATGATGTGGCTGCAATGTCCTTGCGATGGACAAGCTCCTCGGATAAGCAGAAGATGCTGGATACGTACAAAATAAGTGAGCCGGTAGTGCAGGAAGATATAACCTGTATGACCGCCGAATACCTGATTAATAATATTGAATTGGCATTCAAAGTATGGCAGGAGCGTCCATGGGGAAAACATATCCCCTTCGACGCTTTCTGTGAGGAAATCCTGCCCTATCGGGTGGGCGTCGAACCATTGGAAAACTGGAGGGAAAAAGCCCTTGCCGGCTTTGCAGATCTGGATTCGGTATTGAATAAACCCGCAACTACATCGGTGGAAGCATGCCGCATTGTCAACAGTTTGTTGCCGAGATTCAGGATAGACAATGACTTCCCATCGATGAATTTCTCTCAGTTGATGGCTTCGACGAGGGGATCATGTGACAACATGGCAACGTTAGCTGTTTTCAGCATGAGGGCGTTAGGCATTCCTGTCACATTTGATTTTACGCCCCGATGGATAAATATGTCAAGCGGACATTCCTGGAATGCCGTGCGCGACAGCACAGGTAACCATATTTCCTTTATGGGAACAGAGAGGAATCCGTATGAACAACATCCGGGAACCTTTCGTAATATCTATCGGAAAGGAAAAGTTTACCGTAAAACATTTGCGATACAACAAAATATCCAAACGGGAGACAGCAACATTCCTCCGTTATTGGAGAAGTATAAAAACATAAAGGATGTATCAGCGGAATATGCCGGATGTACAGACACGATTACCATTCCTCTCAAGTATCCACCCGTGACGCCAACGGGGTATGTGTACCTTGCCATTGAACAAAACCGTCAATTCTATCACATTGCATGGACTGAGGACAGCGGAGAGGCATGCCGTTTTACATCCGTAGGGAGGGACGCCATTTATTTCCCGGTGTATTATGCCAACAACCGGCAAACGCCGGCAGGAGATCCCTTTTTGTTGGATAATGATGGAAATATGACAATTCTTTCCCCGGATCATCCGGATATATTATTAAGTCTTGATAAAATTGATCTGGATAATAGTATATCCCGATGGCTACAATGTATGCATCATGGCATATTTGAAGGAGCAAATCAAGCGGATTTTTCCGATGCAAAGGTTCTATATACGATCAATCATATTCCCGACATATTTTATAACGACATTATATTGCGGATACCGGTCAGCTATCGATATGTCCGTTACAAATCACCGGAGAATGGAAGCTGTAATGTTTCCGAGATAGAATTTTACGGTTCGGAAGGCGGGAAGTTATCAGGAACATCTATCGGTACACCGAGAGCATGGAATAATTCAAATAGAACCTGTGACAAAGCATTTGATGGTGACATAACCACTTTTTATGATGCATTTGAAAAAAGCGGGGCATGGACAGGACTTGATTTTCAAGAACAGAAGCGAATTTGTAAAATCCGCTATCTGCCGCGTACCGAAGGCCAGTTTATATACGAAGGACATCATTATGAGCTGTTTTATTGGACGAAAGAAAGATGGGAGTCGTTGGGTAAACAAACAGCAACAGGTAACGGCTCATTGCAATATCATGCACCATCGCAGGCATTGCTGCATTTAGACAATCTTACGCTCCGGAAGAAAGGTAAAACATTTTTTGTTACACCCGACCATGAGTTTCACTGGCGCTGATATTCGATTAATAATTCAATTAATAGAAAGAAAGATATGATAAAGAGAGAAGAAACAATGAAAGTCATCATAAACAGATTAATCGCTGGAATACTGTTTGGTATTCTATGTGGTATCACTTTGTTCGTTACTTCCCGTCATTTTGTAAATCAGGAGGTGACGCCCAAATGGTTTGGACTGATAGCAGGTGTTGGTATAGCAGGTATCATATCGGGAATATTTCACCGTAACCTGTATATCCCGCTGAAATTAGTATTCATACCGATGCTTTTATGCTGTTCTCTGATTGTTTTAAGAGATTATTTTGTTTCCGGTTTCAATTATCAGCTAATGACACAGGTTGTTTGTCTGTTGCTGTTGTTTTTCCTTTTGCAGCAGATGACTGTGATTTTTCCTGTCAAATATATCCTGGGAATTATGGTGATATTAACAACAATCCTCGCAAGTTATGGAGTATGGGAATATCCCGGTTTGTTCATATCCGCCAAACATGTCCGGCTAACGGGAAGTTTTGACAATCCGGCCGGTTTTACTGCCGCTTTAGTTTGTGTGTTGCCCTGTACATTCTATTTTTTTCGTAATACTTCCCGTACCGTCAAATATATTGCCGTCTTCATTGCCATCCTGTTGTTTTCGGTGATTGTGCTTTCTCAGGCACGGGCGGCAATAATCGCCGGATTCGCTGTGATTCTATGTTATTTGCTGTGTGGCAAATATTCGGGAATCAAATGGAAGAATTGGGTAAAGATATTGCTTGTCTGCATCATAGCCGGAAGCATGACGGGCCTGTATTTCTTGAAAAAGGATTCTGCCGACGGGCGGATTCCGGTGTGGAGCAGTACATGGGAAATGATCCGGGATAAACCTTCAGCCGGTCATGGATATGGAACATTCAACGCAAAGTATATGCTGTATCAGGCGGAATATTTTGAGACGCATCCCGAGAGTAAATATGCAGACCTGGCCGACAATGTGTTGCATCCGTTCAACGAATACCTGCTGGTGTGGGCGGAACATGGCATTATCGGAATGGGTTGCATTGCATTATTGTACTTTCTGCTTATTCGCCGTTATTTTCGTGAACCGTCACATATCAAGTTTATAGCCCTGTTAAGTATGTTATCGTTGGCAGTATTGTCCTGTTTTTCGTATCCGTTCAAGTATCCGTTCACATGGCTGATAGCGTTTCTGAATATAGCCCTGATCTGTCCGCCAGGCAAAGTATCTTCCTACAGGATCGTCAATATGACAAGAGCGGGATTGGTTTCGATTGCAATATCATTTTTGTCTACAGGAGTTTCATTGATGAAAGCGGAAATCCGGTGGAACACTATAGCAAAGCAGTCATTGATGGGAAGAACAAAGGAAGTATTGCCCGAATACGATAAATTGTATAAGGATCTTGGAAGAAACGGCTTGTTTCTGTATAATCACGCCGCAGAGCTGCACGAGGTAAAAGAATATGCGAAAAGTCTTTTGGTATTTGAACGATGCGTTCGATACTATAACGATATGGATGTCCAGATGCTACTTGCCTACAATTATAAAGAGTTAGGTAGGTACAATGAAGCGGAGAAACATCTGAAACTTGCCGCATCCATGTGTCCGGGACGATTCATGCCGTTATATCAGCTAACAGAACTTTACACAGCCACGGAACGTACGGATGAAGCACGAACTTTGGCACAACAAATAGTAGATAAAAAAGTCAAAATACCCTCCGCTACTATCCATGCGATTAAACAGAAAATGCAGGAACTGATAGACAGGGAAGAAGAAATAAACGTTCCGGCGTCGGAAAGCCGGACAAATGTCGAACCAATTAACAAAATACAACCGAGGCAAGGCAATCTTTTGGAAAATGAAACTCCAAAGGAACTCTTGCCTCCGTAAGGATGTCCGGATGAAATGTTTTTTTCTTTATGCTTTGAGGGAAAGACAGGAACGGACGGCTACAGTCGAAGCAAAAAATTGCAGGATGAAAGGAGATTGCAAACGCCTTTCTTTCTTGCAAAAGAACGAAATGGTTTGCAAACAATTAAAATATATATAATATGAAAATTAATTTTTTTTATTTTGGACTGATACTTGCATGCATGACTTTAACAGGGATATTTATGCAGAGTTGCAGTAATGAAGAAGGTTTGGCCTCTGATGTAATAATTGATTTCGAAAAAATTGGTTTTGAACATAACAGAGGATTGGATTATGTTTTCGAACATCTGAAAAACAATCTTGAGAGTAAAGACGTGCGATTGAAAAGTGCGAATAATATTTTCAAGTCGGCAGATGATATTTTTAAGTTAGCAGAGGATGCATCTATTGATTTCGTTCATAAATCCGATTATGGGAAATTCGTCAGCAAAGAAAAATTTTCCGGGATTGTGAATTTAACAAGTATGCGGCCTTTACTAAAGAGTTCCGAAGCAGGCGTTGCCATAAACCCGGAAGAATTAATAACTCTGACCCCAAATCAGGCGTATTACATTGACAAGTATAGAAATATTATAGCCTCCGTGAAGGAAGATTTTGACATAACGGCTACAATCCAAAAGATAAAAGAATTGGAAACCGAAATAAATGCAAAATGTTCTTCGGAAGAAGTTTTTCCACTGTTAGCAGCCACTTCTGTTGGCCGGTATTCCTTGCAGTATTGGGAAGAGAATTTGCATAAGTGGTCATCACTGTTTATGCCTGAAGAAAAAATATCTGCATCCGTTCCGAGATTAAAAAGCGATAGCTATGAGGTTTATACAAATCAGGAAGAGTGGGATTGGTTTTATGCGACATTAGAAAGCATGGGTGAATCTGATGGTGTAGGGGCGTTGATTGGAGGAGTCATGGGTTCATTCGTCGGTGGAGTCGGCGCTGTTCCCGGTGCAATCTCGGGTGCTTGTTATGCGTCTGCAGGAGCTGGGCTAAAGGAATTATTACATCGATGGGGGATATATCAATGAAGCGTAAAATAGGTTTAATTCTATTGTTCGTAAGTCCAGTATTATATTTCTTTGGGATTCGTTTTGTACGAATGATTTTCCAGACGGAAAGAACCGAATCTCTTAAGAGTGAGATTATAACAGCTATAATAATTGGATATACTATAAGTCTTGCACTTTGGTATTTAGATAGGAAAAGCCGAAAAGAAAAAGAATCTCAGACTAAAGATTCCCGCATGAAATGAAGTCAGTAAAAAACGAGCGAATAAAAAAGTTGTAAATGGCTGATATTGAAATGTGATTTGTATTAGACAAAATTCAACTCCGGGGGGAGGAGTGAATATCCTCTCCCCGGATTTTCAAGTAAAAACAAAAATGAGAAAAGATGTTTTAATAATTATCATACTGTTGTTTGTCTCATGCAGTAAAGACGAAACTCCTGAGTTTTCCGGAGTGGAGCGTACGGTTATTGTCTATATGGCGGCAGATAATGATTTGTCGGGTGATGCCCTTGTTGATCTGGAGGAAATGAAGCGAAGTTATAAGGATGCCGGAGTCAACCTGATTGTCCTGATGGATATGGCCGGTGAAGATCCGTATCTGTTAAGAATAACCGAAGGCGACAGTGAGACAATAAAAGCATATCCCGAATTTGATTCGGCAGATCCCGCGAACATGAACAGTTTGCTCAGGGAAATTATTGAAATGTATCCTTCGGATGATTACGGCTTGATTCTCTGGTCGCACGGCACATCCTGGCTGCCGGCCGGCATGCAACTGAAATCTTTTGCGAGAGATGGTAACCGGCAAATGGATATTCCCGAACTGGCCGAAGCCTTGCCTTTATGGTTCGGTTTTATCCTCTTTGATGCCTGCCTGATGGGGTCGGTAGAGGTCGCTTACGAATTGAAGGACAAGACGGATTATATCATCGCGTCGTCCGGCGAAACTATTTATGAAGGTTTTCCGTACGATTTGATTATTCCCGAACTTATCAAACAACAACCGGATTTCAGGAAAGTGGCGGAAAGCTATTTCACGTATTATAATGAGCAGGAGAATGAATTGTACCGCTCAGCCACAATATCCGTAGTGAACACCCGCGAGCTGGAAGCGCTGGCGACAGTAACGGCACAGGCTATCGCAGGGCAAGCGTTTGATATGACAACCTTCGACCGCCTGTCGGTACAGCGCTTGGATGTATATGCCGAACAATATACATTCGATTTTATGGATTTTGTCAACAGGACATTTCCCGAAACGGATAAAAGCGCCCTGACGGAACAACTTAACAGGGCAGTACTGTATAAAGCACATACGGCTGGATTTATCGGACTGTATGACATAGACACATTCTGTGGATTAAGTTGCTATATTCCGCACCCGTCCCGGGATGATTTAAACAGTTATTACCTGCATCTAAACTGGAGCAAAGCATCAGGCTTTGTGAATCTTTTCGATAACAGGGAAGAAGGAATAAACATTCCGGCACCGGAAAGCCGGACGAATGTCGAACCCATTAACAAAATACAACCAAGGCAGGACAATCTTTCGGAACAGCGCAATCCGAAAGACCTCCTGCCTCCGTGAGGATGTCCGGATGAAATGTTTTTCTCCTTATGCTTTGAGGGAAAGACAGGGACGGACGGAAACAGTCGAAGCAGAATGACAGCTATTGTTAAATTAAAAAAAGCAGATATAAAATGAAGTATAAATTTATAAAGCGGAAAAATCCGCAAAACTGGCAAGAGCCGCCAAAATGGTTTGCCACGCCGGTAAATGACGGCAAGGTAACGCAGCAGGAAATATCGGCGGACATCGTCAACCTGTCCTCGCTTGCACGCGGTGATGTGGGAAACGTAATCAACAGTGTGATCGACACCATCCCCAAGTATCTGGTGATGGGCAAGAGTGTGAATCTGGGTGAACTGGGCACTTTCCGCGTTTCGTTCACGAGCAAAGGCGTGGAAGACCCGAAAGATTTCACCACAGATAAGATTTCAGG
>JAIRZR010000001.1 GCA_031267155.1 Prevotellaceae bacterium
ATAATGTAAATTTTATTTGTCTGATTAACCGTATCTTATAAATTATGTGAATCTTTTTTCACTGTTTTATGAAAAAAAAATTTGGAGAATAACATAGAATACCCCGAACAGGCGCAGCGCAGTTCGGGGTATAGCATACATCTCTCCACAACTCCGTAAGGAGTTGAATCGAGCAACAGTTTTTTCCCATCAAATTCGCGGGGAATTGAACTCCTTCGGAGTTCTGACGGAGCTTGGACGGTTTGCCCCGAGCTGCGCTTCGCTTGCACGGGGTTATCAAAATTGGACGCCTACGGCGTCAAAAAACACGAAACATCTCCACATTTTTATATCACAATTTTAGCCCGCGCACAATATAAAAAAAATCGACTACATTTGTGATTCAATTTGATTCGGGGATGTTATTATAAAAGTGTATAATTGAACTTTATGGAGATTGTTTTTTTGTTTTGTATTTTACCTTTGCTGTCTGTCGGCGTATTTTTTGTTCCCAAACGGGATAAGGGGTTATTTTCCCTGATACTGCTTGTTTCGGGCGTTATCTGTTCGTTTGGCATGCTGTATCTGGATCTTTCCGCATACAGCGTTTACAGGGCGCAGTATTCGGCGGGTTTTCTGAATCCGGCGCTTTACATCGACAAGCTGTCGGCGCTGTTTATCATCATGCTGAATATCGTTTCACTGACGGCGCTGTGGTATTCGAAAGGCTATCTGAAACCTTACGAAGAAAAGAAAACCGCGACGGAGCTGTCCCTGCATTATGCGGCATACCTGTGGCTGTACTGCTCGATGCTGGGCGTACTGCTTTTTCGCGACACAATGACTTTCCTGCTGTTCTGGGAAATGATGACGGGCGCGACATTCATCCTGGTCATTTTCGAGGGAGAAAAACGGGAAAAGCTGAAAGTGGCAATCAGCTATCTTGTGCAGATGCATATCTGCCTGTTTGTTCTCCTGACGGCATTCTCGATTGCCGGGAACACAGGCGATTACAGCGGATTCGACGCCGTAGCCGACTATTTTTCGAAAAACGGCAACTGTCCGCTGTTCATACTTTTCCTTATCGGATTTGGCATGAAAGCCGGATTTGTCCCTCTTCACTCATGGCTTCCCGAAGTTCATCCTTCGGCGCCGGGCAATGTCAGCGGATTCATGTCGGGGGCGGTCATCAAGACGGGTATTTACGGGCTGCTGAGAATCGTGAGCTGTCTTCAGTCCGACCTGTTTATCATTGCCATCACTGTACTGTCGGTCTCGGGAATAACGGGAGTGTACGGGATATTCAAGGCGAGCCGGCAGAAGGACATCAAGAAACTGCTTGCCTGCTCGAGCATCGAAAATACGGGCATAATCGGTCTCGGCATCGGAATGGGGATCATGGGCGCATACTGGAACGAACCGGTACTCTGCTTTGCGGGATACGCGGGAGCGCTGCTGCATGCCTTCAACCATTCGATGTTCAAATCCATGCTGTTTTTCAGTGCCGGAACACTGTGCAAGTCAACTCATACGCAGATAATGGACAGGATGGGCGGGGCGATGCGCACAATGCCGTACACGGCGGCATTTTTCCTGACCGGGGCAATTGCAATCTGCGCCCTGCCTCCGCTGAACGGATTTATCTCGGAGTTTATCATGTACGACGGAATATTCTCGCTTTTAAGCAATATCGAGCCGGAGAAGGCATTCCTGCTGCTGTTTGTCGTGCTGGCTCTGGTTTTGACGGGAGGGCTGTCGATAATTACATTCGCCAAGGCTTTCGGGATTTCGTTTCTCGGCAACAGCCGCATGCCGGAACATGCAGGCGCCGGGGAACATAAATCAATGGTACTGCCGCTCCTGCTTCCGCTGTCGATGATACTGCTTGTCGCGTTTTTCCCGTTTACGGTTTTGAATATCATATCCGGCATCACGAAGGAAGTGTTTCATGCGGATAATATTGTCTATTTCCTGTTTAAGCCGTCGATACTGAATGTCTGCATTGTGTCCTCGCTTCCTGTTTTTCTGACGCTCGCCGTGTGGTGGATACGGAAGCGTGTCCTGTCGAAAAGAACTGTTGCACAGGGGCCGACATGGGGATGCGGATACACTTCGCCGACTCCCGGTCTGCAATATACGGCTTCGTCCTTTTCGAATAATCTTGAAAAGCTCCTGATCCCGTCGAAAAATACCGGAAACATGATGGAACCCATCGGGGAGAACGATCTGTTTCCCGCCGGACGCAGGTATGCAGGTGAACAATCGGCATTTAAAAAGCGTTTAACGGACAGGTTTATAAACGAAATTAACGGCAAACTTTCGAAACTCGCCATATTTCAAACGGGAAAGATCCAGCATTATGTTTTGTTTGCCCTGCTGTTCATGGCGCTGATTCTTGTTCTAAGTTATCTGAATCTGTTATGATGAATTATGTAAACGAAAACATGTGGCTGATATTCGCGACCGTACATTATGTAGTCGTGATTACCGTTTCCGCGGTTATCATACGCAACCACACCAAACGCGACCCGATACGTACAATGATGTGGATCGTAGTGCTTTACTTTCTCCCTGTAGCAGGTCTTCTGCTGTATATCTTTTTTGGACAGAATTACCGGAAGACAAAAATATTCAGCCGCAAGGCTCTGAAAGACCTGAAATATCTCGACCGCCTGACCAGACGGCAGGTACTGATGCTGCGCAAAAGCGAAATATTTGAAGATTATCCCGAAAAAGCCGGATTTAAAAACATCATGACCCTGCTGCTGAACAACAGCAAGGCAATCATCACCGAACACAATACCGTGGAAATGTACCATACCGGAGAAAAAACCTTTGAGGCGATAAAGGAGGCTCTGCTCTCGGCTAAAGACCATATCCACATGGAATTTTACATAATCGAGGATGACGTAATCGGAAACGAGATAAAGGATATCCTGATACGCAAAGCCCGTGAAGGGGTCAATGTGCGCGTCATTTACGACGATGTCGGAAGCTGGGGACTTTCACGAAGATATATCAGGGAAATCCGCAGGGCAGGGGGGAAGATCAAGCCGTTCATGAAAGTCCGCCTTCCCTTTCTCTCAAGCAAAATGAATTACCGCAATCACCGCAAAATCCTTGTCGTTGACGGCAGGCTTGCGTTCATGGGCGGGATAAATATCGCAGACAGGTACATCACCGGAGGCATTTTCGGCTACTGGTCGGATACTCACATGAAAATAGAAGGGGAATCGGTGCAGTCGCTTCAGGCGATTTTTATGGTCGACTGGTATTTCGTGTCCCGGGAGATTCTGCTTAGAAAACACATGCTGTATTTTCCCGGCAACACTGTAAACAAGCAAATCCTGATACAGATCGTTACTTCGGGACCCGACAGCGACTGGGCAAGCATCATGCAGGCTTATTTTTCGATAATCAACAGCGCCAAACATCATATCTATATCGCAACTCCGTACTTTACTCCCAACGAAGGCGTGCTGACTGCCATCAAAACAGCCTCGCTGAGCGGAGTGGACGTGCGCCTGATGCTGCCCGAAAAGAACGATTCGCATCTCGTTTATTGGAGTACGCTCTCGTATCTCGGCGAACTGATGGATGCGGGAGTGAAAGTATATCTCTATTACAAGGGGTTTACCCATTCGAAATTCATAACCGCCGACGGCCATTTATCGGCAGTGGGTTCGGCAAATATCGACATGCGCAGTTTCGAACATAATTTCGAAGTGATGGCTATCATCTACGACGAACAGCTGACCCGCGAACTGGAAACATCCTTCCAGATAGATATCCAGAACAACAGCAGACCCGTAAACCCCGAAAAATGGGAAAACCGCCCATGGTATAAACACGCCGAAGAAGGAATGGCAAGACTGCTGACACCTCTGCTGTAAGTCCGGGAAAATACTCAACGGACATGACGTCATTATAACGGTAAAAGAATTTTCTTGCCAGGTAACAGCTTGCTGTTTTTTGTCATATTGTTAATTGCCAGCAGACGGTCTATATCGACATTGTATTTCTGCGATATTGACCAGAAACTGTCCCCCTGCTCTATGGTATGATATTTTTCGGTTTGTGAAACCGGGACGTCTTTGTTAGCCGTTTGTTTTGGCGCCACGGATTTGCCGTATATCACGAGTTTTTGTCCGGGGTATATTGTTGAGTTTGCATTCAGCTTGTTCCACGAACAGAGATCGTTCAACTTGACCTTGTATTTCCCGGCAATAGTGCCAAGGCTTTCTCCCGACTTCACCTGATGACTTATCTGTTCACCGCCGGATATTGCGGCGGAATTGCCTGATGCGGATTTACTGCCTTTGGCTACAGTCGTCGGATTGACTACGATGTTGGGGTTGAAATATTTTGCTTCGTTATGGCTGTATATTTCCCGTTCATTTTCGATAAATGCGTTGGTATAATTCGAAGGTATTCGAAGTTCGTATGGCCTTTCGTTTCCCGGTACTACATCTCTTCGATACTGTGGATTTAATTCTCTGAGTGTCGCGATCGGGATATTTATTGTATTGGCAACCTGCTCGAAATGCAGTTTTGAATTAACCATGAAAGTATCCGTTATCACGGGGACATGTCCCCGTTCGGGCGTCAGCTGGTGTTCCCTGTAATAAGTTATTGCATAACTGGCGGCGACAAACAGGGGGACGTAATTTCTTGTTTCCTTAGGGAGATACGGATATATTTCCCAATAGTCCCTTTTTCCGTCGGCTCGGGTTATCGCCTTAAGCACAGTGCCTTCACCGCAATTGTATGCAGCGAGGGCGAGAGTCCAGTCCTGAAACATTGTGTACAGGGCGCTAAGATATTTTGCGGCGGCATAAGTGGATGCCACCGGATCGCGGCGTTCGTCCACATAAGTATTGATTGTCAATCCGTAGCGGCGTCCTGTTGACAGCATGAACTGCCACATTCCCGTAGCTCCCGCTCTCGAAACAATCACGGGATTCAGAGCCGATTCGACTATGGGCAGAGCCTTTATCTCCAGCGGGATATTATATGCGTCAAGTATTTCTTCAAATATCGGGAGATAATATTCCGCCAGACCCAGCATTATCTCCGAATGTCTGGGATGCTTTTGCATATAATAGACAATGTAGTTTCGTACGATACTGTTGTAAGGCAGTGAGATAATCGACGGCATAGCCGAGAGCCTGCGGATATAAACCGAATCGGGCATGTCTGCCGGAGGCAGTTCTTCTTCCTTTAGCAGGACAATCCCGCTGGTATCATACAGCGCCTTCTGTATAAGCCACATCGTTGACGAAGTGTCCATGGCGGCAGTATTTGCCGCGTGTCGATTTTGGCGTTCGTCCGTTTCGGCATCGGCGGCAGTTTCCTTGGGAACATTGAACAGCGCTTTTGTATTTATTTCCTGGGAATATCCGTGATATGGGAAAAAAAGAAACGGAATTATCGAAACCATTCCGAGCCTGTGGATTTTTATTCTATTGATTATTTGCGCCATATCTGTTCTTTTTTTATTAATTCCATATTTAAAATAATTTTCAAAATTACTCTAATTTTTATTAAGACGAAATATTATCTTAAGGCGCTGCGCGAAATAAGTCTTTAACCGGAAACAGCAGGATTCTTGCGCGGGCTAAAATTGTGAGACAAAAATGTAGAACTTCGTGTCTTTTGACACCGTAGCTGAGTTAAGAGTTAAGAACTAAAAACTAAGAGTTAGCTAACGCGCGCCAGCCAACTCTTAGTTTTTAGTTTTTATACCACGCGCGGGGCAGTTTTGTGCATTGCAGACTGACGCCGTAAGGCGTCAAATATGGATAACCCCGAACAAGCCGCAGGCGCAGTTCGGGGCATATACAGCACTCTATCGGAACTGCGTAGCAGTTCAACTCCATACGGAGTTGTGT
>JAIRZR010000002.1 GCA_031267155.1 Prevotellaceae bacterium
TCCGCTACGGTAAAAAATATGTGGAAGACGGTCTTAACCAGACAGCCGGTTACATGGATCTTCATTGCTGCGACGAAGGCTGGATGGTGGTATTTGACCGCCGTAAGACCATCAAATGGAAGGATAAGCTCTACCTGAAAAAAGAAACCGTGGACGGTAAAACGGTTACAATTGTGGGAGCTTGAAGTGATGGGTGGGTTTTTCGACGCGAGGGGTCGCTTGCGTGCGGAAGAAAAAAACAGGGTTAAATGCCCGGTCTACTCAATGTCGGAAGGCCGGATTGCATCGGAGAAAATAATACATTCGAAACGGACTGTCCGAAACACATATTGTCCGGACAGTTCCGTATCATTTCCAAGGTGAATGGTTGTCATTCTTCGAACCAGTTCGTACGGTTGTCCAACTGAATACGGGTTTTCTTGCCGGCAGTCAGCGTATAATTCGCCGAAAAGAACGGTTCATAGTCTTCCCAAATCACAAAATAGATTTTGGGGGATTCCGAGGTGAATGTTACACTTCTGCCCGGCGCCAGGTCGCCCAGCGGGTCATACCGGACGAGTTCGTCGTCACTGTTCAGATGATAGACCTCTAAATCCCGCAAGGTATAATCCGAGTTGTTTGTCACTTCGACCGTTGCCAGCATAACTTCGTCGTCATCTTTACATGCCGAAAATACACTTGTTCCCAGCACAATAAAACACATCCATACATAAATCAATTTCATCTTTTTCATACTTATCACTGTTAGTAATTATAAAATATATTCTTGTTCTTTCTTTGTTTTTTCGAATCGCTTACTCCAGATTTCACGGAAGGCGAGGGCAGGTCTTTTTTCCCTGCCCTCGCGTCCTGCAATCTTTTTTATTTAGGCGTTTCCGACTCCTTCTCTACTTTTTCCCAATCAACGCCGGACCAATCTACTTTCGGTGTTGATTCCTTCAAATCGGCATAATCGGCAAGCATTCCGATTTTGTCCGGAGGCGGGATAATGTTTTCGTCTATGGGCAAGATGATGTCCTCTTCGGTCGAGCCTTCCTGACGGCTTTCGACCAATTGCTTCAGTTCTTTAGTTTGCGCTCTCAGGGCATTTACGATGTCCTTGAACTCGTGATAAGCCATATAGACAATCAGAGGGCCGCCTTTTAGACATTTGGTATAGCTGATTGCGAGCAGGGGATTATTGACAAGCGAGAGGCCGGCATTCGTTGTGGCGAGGGTGATACCGGCCGCATCCAGAATGATATTGCTTCCCGCCAATGTAGCTTCTGCACCCTGCAGGATAGCGCCTCCTACATTCTTTTTATTGCCTTCTTCATCGAGTACGCGGACGGCCATGAAACCTTCTGTCTTAAAATATTTCGGCGTATCAAGCGAATAGAAATGAATCGATTCCTTGTAGGTCTGGATTCTTTCCCACAGTGTATCACACATGAGGATGTATTTATCCAAATTCTCGTCGCCGCTCAGTTTGGATGGCCGGTAATCGTCCCAATTAAACTCTTTTTTCGGCTTCTTCTCTTTCTTTTTTTGCTGCGATTCCTGTTTCACACTCACTCCGTTGCTTGCTCCTGCAACGGGCATAATAACCATTGTCGTCATCATCAGGACGACCATTTTAATAATTAATGTTTTCATAATGTTACTTTTTAAATTGTTTTACTTCTTTCTATTTTTAATATAACTTGTTTGATTAATAAGTTTCCGTCATCCGTCTACCGTTTATTGATGCTGTCCCTGCCTCTAGGATTGATTTTGATGACCAGACCGCTGATCACGTCGTTGTCGGTGGGAATGTATTCGAACTCGTTCGCGATTATGCCGTAATCCTCTTCACCAGTGACGAAGATGAGCCTGTAGATGTGCTCTGCCGTATTCCGAGGCACGATGACCTTGAAACTGCCGTCGACAGAGGTCCGCCCAAGCTCCTTTCGCAGTTCGGCCTTTTCCTTGCCCGGAACGGGTACCTCGACGCGGCTGACTTTCTTGAACTTTTTCTCGTGGGTACAGAGCATAATATAAGTATTCGGGATAGGAAGGTTGTTCCCTTGCAAATCGATGCGCGTATTATCGAGGATTTTCCCGGAAACGATGCGTCCGATATTCTTCACAAATTCGTGGTACTCCCGATTATGCTCCAGGCAGTAGGGATCTGCCGGATTATATTGAAGGATAAGGTTGCGCCACATGAAAGCCTCGGCCTGAGAGTGCATGCTGCTGTCGATGACGCCATTCTTGTGGAAATCCAGCGCACGGTTGTAATGGTGACGGGCGAGCAGGAAGAAGCGATACAGGCTATCCAGTTGCTTGACTTTTTCCTGTTCGTTCGACAGATCGTCGGGTTTGGTGTTGCAATCGTTCGTTTCGACTAATTTCTTGTAAACATCACGGGCCTCGCGATAAGTACCGTTCAGGAAGTGTTGCTGCGCCAATTCAATTTGATCGTCGTAACAATTGCGACCGATGACGATGACCATTAAGTTAGTGCCTATATTGGGCATTAGCCGTCCGAGCGTGTGCTTGTAGGGTTTATCGTCTTTGTCGTAGAAGATTTCCAGTGTGTGTTCTCTTTCGCGGTTTTCCGGCACGCTCAGGTCAAAATAGATTTTGTAATCATACGTGTGGTTATCGTTCAACTCCGGCTTAGTCACTTCCGTGGCTGTTGGCGATTTGATCTTAAGAAGTTTAGTAGTGGAAGTAACCTTGATCATCGATATATTTACCCCTTGAATAATCGTATGTTCATCTACTACTTTCACTTCGACATTTTTTCTTATGAATACGTTGTATTCCAACAACTGGCCTTTTTTGATATTTACGACCTTATAGAACGGCTTCATCATTCCCGGCATGGAGATGTTAAAACCCAGCATGTCCTTGTCGTTCAAATCACAGATGCAGGTGTAAACATACAGGTTTTCATACATTTTCTGTGGTGGCAGGACAGTTTCGCCGGTATTTTCCTCAAATCTCAGATCGGGTGAACGGGAGATGAAGTCAATACGCCCATGCGCCGGTTTTTCGGTGAATGTTTTTCCCCCCGCAATAAGTTCTACCTCTATGATCTGAGCTTCTTCAACCGGAGTTTCCGCAACTTGAGCTTTCGCAACGTTCGCCGACAGCCAAATACTCGCAGCAAACGCTATCATTTTTATTATGTTTCTACTTTCCATAAAAATAATTATTAGAAATATATGTATTATTTTTCTTGTTTAAATGTATGTATATCAATAATTTTATCCTCCGGCGTTTCGTCGTATGGCTGCCACGTACGCACATGTATCTTTGGCTTGTTTTCATCCTTGAAATCCCAGAGTAGGAAAAGGTATCCCTTATCGCTGTAGCTTCCCGAATTCCAGTGCTGAATCAGCTTGACGCCATAAATTTCGTCTTTCGTTCCGTGCTTGTTTACTTTGATGTCCTCGAACACGACATTGATTCGCGTATTATTCCCAAAAACACGGGTGAGGCCGTCTATATACTGCTCTTTGTTCTGGACTTTGTACTCGACGTCCGATTTGAGTTTATAACCACCTACTTCGTCCGCTGACTTCCTCTCTACTACTTTGCCGGTGATGATCAGGGCGTCGTCGCTGAAGATGTCGCGTATATAGTCGAGATCCTTGCGGTTGTAGGCCGTTCGGAATTGCTCGACAAATTCTATTACCATCGCGCGCCGGCGCAGGTCGGTTGTTTCCAGGCCGGTGCGCATAATCTGCATATACTGGTTCTTATTGATTGCAAAACACAGGTCGCTGATCCGGCCCGAAGCATCGAAATTGAGTACGAGTTCCTGATATTTGTCTTCGTCGAAACGCTCGCCTTTGCGAGGCTCCATGATGGCCGGAATGTTGCGTATCTGGTAACCGCCGGAAGGCGTATTCAGGCAACGCTCGACGATCTCAAGTTCGTCGCAGCGGAAGGGGCATATCTCCCACATCGTCGTCAGGGATGAAACGGCGCTTTTGTCGATCTCGATTTTACCCAGTGAGAGGTTGCGGGCTTCACCCTGGGCGTTGTTTAATTCTGTAAGCAGTGCGCCGCCGTTTTTTTCCATCTTCGCCTTGATTTTGGCATTGGGCGTGCCGCTGATGAGTTCAATGCTTGTCGTATATTGCGCCTTTGCCGTATGTGCCATGAGCAGGCAGAGGCAGCCGACTGTCAGTCTGTAATAATAATTGTTTTTCTTTTTCATACGTTTCTATTGTTTTATTATTCGTAAATTCTATTTTAGTGCATTATTCAATGGAAAAAACCTTATCCTTTGGCGTCTCGTCGTAAGGCTGCCACATGCATATCGGTATCTCCGGCTTGCTTTCATCTTTGAAATCCCAGAGGAAAAAAAGGCTGCCCTTGTCGCTGTAGTATCTCGAATCCCAATGCAAAACCAGCGTGACGCCATAGATATCGTCTTTCGTAGAGTGCCTGTCCACCTTGACGTCCTCAAACACGACATTAATCCGTGCATAGTTTTTTTTTATTTTCCGTTGGAAAATGAATTGTACGCAGTGTCTCTTTTTACTTTCCGTATTTTGAAAAACATAGGAGAGAGCTGATAATAAGAAAGTGCCCGGATATTGCATATTGTACTTGACGTCCGGACTGAGTTTGTTATCACCTGTCTCATTCGAAGACTTCCTCGTTATTACTTTGCCGTTGATGATCAAGGCGTCTCCGCTGAGAATATCGTGTAAGCAGTTGATATCTTGGCGGAGGAAAGCTGTGAGGAACTGCTCGACAAAATCAACGATCATCGCGCGCCGGCGCAGGTCGATTACTTCCAGGCCGGGGCGCATGATCCGATCATACCCGTCGATGGCAAAATACAGGCTGCTAATCCGGCCGGAAGCATCGAAATTGAGTACGATCTTCCGGGATTTGTCATTATCATAATGCTCGTCGTTGCGGGGTTCCGGAATGACGGGGATATTGCGTATCTGGTAACCACCGAAATAACTGAAATAGGTTTGCAGACAGTGTTCCTTAATTTCCGGTTCGTCGCAACGGAAGGGACAAATCTTCCACAGTGCTGTCAGGGATGAGGCAGCATCCTTGTCGATCTCGATATTGTCCAGCGAGAGGCTGCGAGCTTCGCTCTGAGCATTGTTTAATTCCGTAAGCAGTGCGCTGCCGTTTTTTTCCATCTTCGCCTTGATTTTGGCATTGGGCGTGCCGCTTTGGAGTTCAATGCTTGTCGTATATTGCGCCTTTGCCGTATGTGCCATGAGCAGGCAGAGGCAGCCGACCGTCAGTCTGTAATAATAATTGTTTTTCTTTTTCATACGTTTCTATTGTTTTATTATTCGTAAATTCTATTTTAGTGCATTATTCAATGGAAAAATTGGGCAACCCGGTAACCTTATCCTTTGGCGTCTCGTCGTAAGGCAGCCACGCGCATATCGGCATCTCCGGCTTGCTTTCATCTTCGAAATCCCAGAGGAAAAAAAGGCTGCCCTTGTCGCTGTAGTTTCCCGAATTCCAATGCAAAAACAGCGTGACGCCATAGATATCGTTTTTCGTAGAGGACCTGACCACCTTGACGTCCTCGAACACGACATTAATCCGCACATAGTATTTTTTTTTCCGTTGGAAAATGAATTGTACGCAGTGTCTCTTTTTACTTTCCGTATTTTGAAAACCACGGGAGAGAGCTGATAATAAGAAAGTGCCCGGATATAGCTCATTGTTCTTGACGTCCGGACTGAGTTTGTTATCACCTGTCTCATTCGAAAACTTCCTCGTTACTACTTTACCGTTGATGATCAAGGCGTCTCCGATAAGAATATCGTGTAAGCAGTCGATATCTTTGCGGAGGAAAGCTGTGAGGAACTGCTCGACACAATCAACGATCATCTCGCGCCGGCGCATGTCGGTTACTTCCATGCTGGAGCGCATGATCCGATCATACCCGTCGATGGCAAAACACAGGCTGCTAATTCGACCGGAAGCATCGAAATTGAGTACGATCTTCCGGGATTTGTCATTATCATAATGCTCGTCGTTGCGGGGTTTCAGAATGACGGGGATATTGCGTATCCGGTAACCACTGAAATAGGTTTGCAGACAGTGTTCCTTAATTTCCGGTTCGTCGCAACGGAAGGGACAAATCTTCCACAGTGCCGTCAGGGATGAGGCAGCATCCTTGTCGATCTCGATATTGTCCAGCGAGAGGTTGCGGGCTTCACCCTGGGCATTGTTTAATTCCGTAAGCAGTGCGCCGCCGTTTTTTTCCATCTTCGCCTTAATTTGGGAATTGGGTGCACCGCTGATGAGTTCAATTGTCGTATATTGCGCCTCTGCCACATGCACCATGAGCAGGCAGATGCAGCCGACTATCAGTCTGTAATGATAAATACTTTTTCTTTTCATACTTATCAATTGTTTTATTATTCGTAAATCGTCAACCATATCTTAGTACAATGGTCGTAATTGTTTAAATTCTCCTTTTCGCCGGTGAGGAAATTCTTGCGTACAGTCAGTCCCTTGTCGAACACGGCTTCGATCCTGCCGTTCGAAACGGCAATGATATACCAGGCCGGATTGATATCGGAGGTTACCTTGTCCCACATGATCTTATGAGCCGCTTTCTGTCCCTTGAGATAGGTCTGGAGCGAGGCGAAGTCGGCAGCCGCGACAATATCGGAAATGATTCGCGGCATGGGCTGACTTGGAGTGGGAGGAGAAACGGGTTCCGGTTCCGGCTGCGTTGTTGCGGAAGATGAGGTTTCTTCCAGCTCCGGCAGCGGTAGCGGTTCCGGCTCAGGCTCAGGCTCAGGCTCCGCTTCCCTGTCTTCCGTATTCCGGTGGATTTCCATCACCTGATTGCCGGCCGAGATGTTGTCCTTGTCGACATACAGGAATACCCGGTCCATAGTTCCGCGTTTCAGTTTGACTACGGAAGAATTTTTCTTGATGTTGTTTACGATAATGGTTTCCGCGTCCTGCAAGGATTCGCGTTCGCTGATCACGCGCCGGATCTCCGACTCGATAATGATTTCCGCGGCCAGCAGGGCCTCTTCGGGCGTATCGGCGATTCCTTCGCCGTAAATATACCGGGAGTCTTTCTTGATGCTTGCAATCTTCGTCTTCTCTTCCGCATAATCTACCTGTCCGTACATCTGGAAAGCGAAAAGTGCCAGCCAGATCATCCATATACTTTTTCTTTTCATTGTTCACTTGTTTTTAATATGATTATTGATGTTCATTCCGGTCTTCATAGAGGGTAGCAATATTTCGGATGGGAATGTAAGGGTACAGCGTAACGACGACCGGAATATCGTCCTGCAGAAACGCTTCCGTCGGAAATTTGAAATAAAGCAGATGCTTGTACATCAAATCCCGGTTTACGTACATGACCGTTCCCGTAAATTCCTTGTCCGTCGCTGTCTCCAACCCCACGTAAACCTTGCATTTCTGCGCTTTCATGTAGGCGCACAAGCAGTTCGTTTCCAGCGAAAACTCATCGGCAAGGCGATACCCCATGACCGTCAGTTGCAGTTTGTTTTTTCGCTTCATTTCGTCGGCGTTCGCAAAAAGATTCAACAGTGATTCTGCGCCCATATCCTTGTGAAAAACGTATTCGTAGCCCGTTCCGGTACGGTACAGAAAACGGCCGCTCCTCATCTGCGGAATCAGGTAAGTATCGTCTATCTCCTCACGGATGTCCCACGCCTGAATGTATGTAAAGGGCAGCCAGGCCGATCCTGCATTGTCGGCAGACATTTCTCTGCCGGTCTCCGGGCAGACAAATGTTTCCAGTTCTTTTCGGAAGCCTTCGGCCAGTTCCTTCTTGTCCCTGCCCAGAATCAGATCGTACTGCTTGGGAAAGGACAGTTCCACATCTTCATTTTCCAGCGCCCACCGTATCCGGAAGTGAGACGAATCTCCGGTCAGTGTGAAAGGCGACAGGCTGTCGATGGGCTGGAGGATGAGGGACAACGATCGTTTGCCGTCAAGGAAATTACGCCCGTTTACGTTCAGGGTCACAAAATCTTCGCGCAGCAGATAACGCTGTTCCGCAAGGTCGCGTTTCAGGAGCAACGCCAGCAGGTAACGTTCGACAAAGCCGTATACCGGACGGGCAAAATCCCTGTCCATCGTTTGAGGAAAGAGAATCAGGCCCATGTCCAGCAGGGTTGAATCCGCCATCTCCACGCGTAACTGTTTGCCCGGACAGAGCGCGCCCAAATCCCGGACACCCGCTCTCTCTACCAGCAATCCTCGCGCCTGCGCATCGGCAAACATGCGTTTCATCGTTTCGCTTCCCGCCTTTACCCGGGCAGCCGCCGTTGCCGGCGGCGCCGAGATAAGGACGCTAATTAACAGATAAAAAATAACTCGACACATCATCGCCATCTTCGTTTTTTTACGGTTTCGCGGGTATTCCCGAACTCCCGATCATGATTGTTCCCTTTTGATTTTTCTCCTTGTCATACCATTTTGCCTGGAGCACCTCGTTGTTTTCAAACTGGCCGATCAGGTAGTCGCCCGATGCGCCTTCCCGTTGCCGGTCATCCCGGCGGCTGATCCGGCAGGTTTTGAAGAACTGGAACGTGCCGTTCCCGTTCGCCTTGCCGTCTTTCAGGTCGCCCTGATAGTTTCCGTAAGGCGTACTGATCGTACCCGTTCCGTTGCCGTTATCCGTGACATGTCCGGCTTTCAGGGCGGCGGCGATGTCGGAACTTTCCGGCGAGCCTGTTTCGTTGCCTCCCGTTTCGCTGCCTCCCGACTGCCGGCTCTCCGATTGATTGACCGTCACCGCACATTGAGCCGAGACCTTGCCGTCCGGGGTGGAAAGACTGATCCGGACTTCTCCGGCGGCGACAGCCGTAACGGTTCCTTCGCTTACGGTGGCAACGGCGTTATCGCTGCTGTTCCATACCAGCCCTTTCGCCGAAGCGCCGTCCGGTTTGACCTTGTACGTTAGCCGGCGGGTATCCCCGACTGTCACTGCGACCTGCGATTCGCTGAACGTCAACTCTTTTATGGAAGTATCGGACGACAGGAGGAAATACGCCGAGAGGCCGCCGACCAATGCGACGACAGCGGCGATAATCCCGATAATCAATCCTTTCTTAGGCCCTCCACCACCGGTCGAAGCCTTTTCTTCCAATTCGCTGTTACATTCCGGACATACGAAATCTTCCGTAAAGTCCAGTTCGATCATTTCGTTTCTGTCTGCTTTGGGACAGTTTCCGAAATTGATACATTTGCCTGTTCTCTTTGTAGTACTCATTGTTTATTCATTTTTCTTGTTAATTTCTTAATATTTGACCTGCCTCCTTTGCCGCATTCCGGAATTTCACAAAAACGGGATCTCCGGGATTGTTTTTACATTCGGGAAGAACGACCGTATTTATCAGTTTTTTAACGGCGTCTTCCAGTTCCGCGCGTTTCGTAATGTGCAGGTATTCGCCCTGCAATGCCGCATTGATTTTGGACTTGAGTTCCGTTACGAAATCCTCATCGACAGCCGGCGATTCAACGATATCGGTCACTTTCTCTCCAAGCGCCAGCGGCGGCAGCGGATAACCGTCTTCGTCTATCTGCGTCATGCACCAGGCTTTCTTGCCTGTGCCGTCGCCACGGTCTTGATAGGTAATATCGTTTTTCACCACGGCAATCAGCATATACGGAAGCGACGAAGCAGTCATCGCCTTTCGTTCTTCCTCCTCTTCCGCGCGTGTCCTCGTAAACACCTTCGGATACTGCGACCCGTCGCCTTCCAGATGCAGTACTAATCTGGCTACTTCGGGATTGTTCCCCTTCAAAACCAAATCGTATTTCTGTTTCAGGATCCGGACGTCGTTCACCATACGGAGAGAGAAACAGGACGTCAGGTTGATGACCGTGATTTCATTTTTCCGCTGGCTCTTTGTATCTATGTAGATATTCCTGCTCCCGTCGGAATTATGCCTGAACGCATCTACCAGCTTGTCGATAAACTTCGTGTTTTCGGGCGACTCCGGAAGGCTGATCAGCGTGCTTTTTTCCATGATCAGTTTGCCGGGTTGAGGAGCGTTATTGTTTTTCAAATGTTTAATGACTTCGCTTTGATCAAACGTCAGGAACACGCCGCTGGATTTCATTACATTCCGTGCAAATTCGTCCAGTTCGGTTTGTTTATCGGGAGCATCATACTGCTCTTTCAGCTTTTCGATGATATTGATTCCGATTAGTCTCTGCTTTTTGTTTGTTATCAATTCGTTATGCGCCTGAATGGAACTCTCGCGCGCCTTCTGGGAGAAAATATCCATCAGGATGTCTTCGGCGGCATGTTCGTTGAGCCTGGTAAATGTCTTTTCGCTACCGGCCAGGTCGGCGATCGCGTTTCGTATGGATGCGCTTTGAGACGACTGAATCTGCTGGTCGCGTGTTACCCTGTCCATGAAATTCCGCACTTCCTGCGTGTCGTAATATTTCACAACGGTCTCCTTGAACATCTCGTTTGAAATTTTCTTTTCACGGCAGTGGGAAGCGATTTCCTTTTCGGAGGCGGTCAATGCACTCGTCAGGACGTCCGAAAACCGTTTTACTTCACTGTTGAGCAGTTGCATTTCATTGATGGTTTCCGCCAGCAGTTTCTTGGCGAAACGCTGACCCTCCAGCTCCGTTTTTTTGATATACAGTTGTTGCATCAGTGTCGTCTGCGCCTGGAAAAGTTTCTTCCGCTTACCCAGCAAGTCCGTCAGGACGCCGGAGGAAGCCCAGGCCATTTCATTTTGCTTCTTGACTGCATACATTTTGTCTATCTCTTCGGTTTTGGAGATGAGTTTTCCGTCGAATGTTTTCAGACGGTTTTCGGTCTGGGAAATCAGCGTGTCCATCAACCGGCCGATTTCATAGACGGACTTCTGTCCGGTCTGCCACTGGCTGAACAAGTCCCGTCCAATCGTGTCGGTTACTTCCTTCGCATGTTCCTTGCGCGCCTGCTCCTTGATGTGGTAAAATTCGGGGACGCCGACTTTCCGGAAGTTCTTTTCAAAACGCTCATCGCAAAACTTGGCCAGTTCGTTAATAGCGCGGGATGAGTTCTTTTCCCAGGCTACGTTCGCCAGATTGGGAATAATGGCATTCCAGTCATCCTGAAACGATTTCCATTTCTGTTCTTTCTCGCTGGGCAGAACGGGTAGCGAAAGCATCAGATGAGCATCCGACAGCAACCAGCTGTTCAGCGTAGCCTTGTCGTTTACGAAACTGACGTAATCTTCGTTTTTCGGCTGATCCCGGAAGCCCAGGTCGTCCGACCAGTTGTTGTACTTGAATTGCAGCAAGGCTTGCTTGGCAAAAGTGTAGGTGAAAAATTCGACGATTTCTTCTTCCGGATTGACGATCCGTTTGATTCCGAATGCGTTGAAACGACGGGTACGAACCGGTTTTTCCCGATTGGCAATATCCTGTGTCCTGGCCTGTTCATCATTCTCCACTCCTTCTTCCACAATATTTTCCCCAGTGAAAGCATCAGCAAACCGTCGCGTCGTTTTTTCGTCAATCTCCAGAAACAGGTAATGGAATATCAAGTCGGAAACAATTTCGGGCAAAGCGTCTCTCGTATCTACCGTAATCCCGTTTTCATTGGCATTGGTAAACAGGAAACAACTGTTGAAAATTCGATCTACGTTGTCAATGGGTACAAATTCATATTGTCCGCTGACGTCATGCGGAATAAACCGTTTTACCTGCAAGGCATTCAATTCCTGCAAGGCCGCAAAACCGTTGGCATGATAAAATCCCTTATCCCAACCGGGCAATGGCGACTGTTCCGGCACCAGGCAATATACCTGTATCTTGTACTTCAGGCCCGAACCGATATTCGGTTGATAATGTTTCCGGGTTTGCGCAATCACATCGACCACCGAACCGCTGCCCGTACCGCCGGCCAGACCGGCAATGATATGAAACGTCACGTCGGTTTTACCGCTTTTGTTTATTACGTCTTTGACCTGATTTTTGAGAATACTTTCGTAGTTGTTGACGGCGCAGGAAAAAAGGAAACGTCCCAGGCGACGACGCTGTGCTGCAGCGCCATCATCTCCCACGGCGCCGACTAAATTGCTCCATATTTTCCGGTCGCCAATCCAGCTTTTGATGCCGGGATAGTTGTCCACATTCTCCAACTGGTTGCCCAGTGATGCGCTACGGACAAAGAGAAAACTGTCTTTTCCCAGTTGTGTATTTACGCCCAACACTTTCCAGGTGGGATCATTGGCTTCCATAAGTTCCTCACTTGAATCCACATAGACAAAGCCTAACGGCGTTGTTCTCCGTTCTTCGGCGGAAGGCACTTCCAGGAAATAACGTTTCCGGATGGCTTTCAATATATTGCCGCCGGTTCCACCAATACCGATAATCACATGATTTTCATTTATTGTACTCATTTTTGTAATATTAAATTATTATTATTTAGTTATATTCATGTCTAATATGCAAGTCCTTATAGGCGCAATATCCGATCCATCCGAACGGAACGGACTGGACAAGCAGAAACAGAAAGGCAAGCAGCCAGCGTGTTTTCACGACCGTTCCCGGAGCTTGTATAATCAGTTCTTCCCGGATATAACGTGCGGCAAGCGCTACAGCTCTTTCAACGGGATATATATCGTCGTCCGTTTCTTTGAAATAGGTCGCAATATCCTGTGTGATGGCTTCTTCCGAAAGACCAGATTCGGCATGTACCAGCATATTCAGGTAGCGATGATTTGTACGGAACGACCCGCAGGCTGCATCTACGTAGGTAATGACGCAGGTTTGTATCATCTTGTCCGTATGAATAGGGATGAAACAACCCTCTTCTCCCGGCCTTGCGAGGCCGCGGAATGCATCGGGATTCACCTTTTCTACGGCAAGATAAGCCCGCTCGAAGGTATCGTCTCCCCATTCATCGTCCGTAATAAGCTGTTCTTCCCATTCGTCGACGATTCGGCATACGATGTCCTCCAGATTGCCGAACGCATAGAACCACAGCGTAAACAAAACGGTCAGGATGACGGCTATTCCGCAAATGAAATGATGCCGGGGTTTCACATGAAACCGTTTGTTCCACAATTTCGTATAATACACGCAAACAAGCCAGCATAACACGGCTAATCCCAGACTTGCCCATATAATGCCAACCCATTGTTTGCTTGTTAAACAGGAGATACACTCCGATAATACATCAAAAAAATCTTTTATCATATTGTTTTATTTTTTTTCTCCGGAAATTCATTCCTTCGTTGTGTTTATTAATTCTTTTACCATGCGTAACATCAGTTAATCTGTTTCTTCCATAAATTCCATGAAGGAGTTATTCTGACGCCGGCTCTGTTTCGAGGCGCCATTGGCCAGCAGGCATCCCAGCAATAGCAGGCCGGCAGCGATCCAACCCGTTCGACGCCAGAGATAACGGTTAATTTTGTGTCTCACCTCACGAACATAAAAGGTAATCAGGTCGGCCTGATCGGCAAACGACTGCCGGAGCGTTGTTTCCTGTTCCGTTTTTTCGATAAAGGGTTTAAGCATGGGATAGGCGTTCGTCAGTTCGTCGCCGAATGTATCCGCCCGTTCCGCAGCTATGCCGAGCCGCTCGACTTGCTCCACGCTTGGAATATAGCCTTTCAGCTTGAACCCTCCGACCCATAACACCGACTGGAAGGTGAAAAAACAAAAGCCAGCAATTAGCAGAACAATTCCCGCAAGGTTGTGTCCATACTTCGAGTAAATCATCCGGGGAAAATAAGCCAGCATCACCGTAAGCAGCAATGCGATCAGCACTCCCCAGAAAACACTTGCCGCCAAATTTCCTATCACTTGAAACATAATTTTATCCTACTGTTTTTAATCATTTCCCTACTTTTATCAAGGCTTTTCGGGTTTTGCCTCCGCTTTTTCGTAGAGACGCGATGCATCGCGTCTCTACCGGGTTGCCGGATACCCTTTTATTAGTTACTGATGTTACGCAGAATGGTTGCGTAATTGAGTTTGTTTACTGTGTTCATTTGTATTTTATATTAAAGTAAAGTATATTAGTGATTAGTTGCCGAGTATCAGGAATCCGACGAATAAATCCTCATTATAATATCCGGGGAATAATCCCTTAAACTCAAATTCAAAATCTTCACCCGTGTTCGCTTCGGGGAAAATATAAGCGGCCGCCATATCCGTTTTGATCGTTTGGCTGTCTTTTTCTTCCGGGACAAAGGAGATGGTTCTGCTGCCCATACCGTATTTGCGGGTATCGGTTGCTCCTGTTCCTTTGAGGGTGAACGTGTATCCGCTTTTATCTTTCGCCTGGCCTGTACAGGTAATGGACGCGATATTCCACGGAAGTTCCCTGCCACCCTTTTTCAGTATCTTGAAGGGTACGTTGCAGGGATATTTTTTCGGCGGCCATTTGAAGGCTTCCGTTTTGGAAGATACGTTCGGTGCGTTTTCGGAGTCGTCGTCCGGGAAATATTCGATGGTCCTTGAGTACGATATATATTCGACGGGCTGCTCGGTAGTGACTGTGGTTTCCTCGCCTTTTTTCTCGTCGTAACCGGATTCTTTGTTGACGGAAGTCTTTTTGATTTTACATTCCAGCCAGTTGCCTTTTTCATCCGTCTTTGTGTAGGTATAGAGTAACGTGGTTTCGCTCTCTCCGCTTTCATCGCCGAACAGGCATACGATCTTGAAGGGAAGAAGTGCGTTGTCTTTGTAATGATAGCTTTCCGACGCCGAATAGTAATCGTGTATGCCGTATTCCTTCAGGCGTCCTTTTTCGTCGAAGACGTAGCCGGTACTCAGTTTTTCCTCGTTATCCCATTCTTCCGTCCTCGTGTTGCCGTCGAAGATAATGTTATACGGGTACGGATCACCTTTCAGGAAATAGCGTTTGGGATTAACGTATCTGTATTCTTTAACGTCGCTGTCGGCATCGGCTTTCGTCCTGACGGGATTTCCGTCTTCGTTAAACTCCAGGAGATGGCCGTCGGAACGGGTGACTGTTTTCACATTCCCGTAAAGCAGACGGACTTTCCTTCCGCTCATTTTCTGTTCGGGCGTGAGCCGGTCAAGAGCGGCGTAATAGGCGGCCTCTCCTGCCTTTTCATTTTTACAGGCGCTTGACAGAAGGATAAGCGCCACAAGCAATAGAAATGTTTTTATTTTCATATCTGTTTTTTATAAATGGTTTTACTTTTAACCCGGATACGGATAAGGATACAGGCATTGTTTACGTACTTTTAGCCGGATTATAATTTCTCATGTTCCGTTAAAATTATCGTTTCTGTAAGGCGGATATTCTCCGGGCCGTGTCGTACCTGCTTCGGGGTTTGCCTTCTTGATGGTCGACCAGCCGACCAGCACGAGGATATAGGCGATGCCGGAGAGGATGAACTCGAAAAGACCTCCAATCAACGGAATCCATCCCAGGACGACGCCGATGATTATCAGTATCTGCGAGGTAAACAGCGTTCCGGCGCCACGGCGGGCTTGCGGCGGGAATGTTGCCGAATTTTTGAGCGCCGAATAGGCCATCAGCATGATGATAAAGGCAATAATGTTTACAATGCCGGACACAATCCCCATAAGCGGTATAAAGTCAAGCCCTGCCGCGACGATGCCCAGTATGACGCCGTTGCGGATCTTCTTCACCTGTGCGCCGTCCTGGCTGTTCAGGATGCCGGAAAAGCCCTTCAATCCCTGCAGGAACAGGAAGTATCCGACAATGATCGCAACAATTGCCAGATTGTCCATATTCGACACTCCATCCATCGAGGAAGAGTCGACGCCACCCATCATAGCCATAAATGAAAAGCCGTCGGCAAGATCGGCTATCGGACCAAGTACCGTGTGTACTATTCCCGCAATCGAATACACTAAAACTCCTGTGAAAACGCTTTTTGTCGTCCGGTTCCAGAGAGCTTTCATTTCTGTAGATTTAAATTCTGTTGTTTCCATTTTGTTTAATTTGAAATTTTGTAAATATATTTTCGTTAATCGCCGTTTTTACACGGACTTCAATGCCCGTTGCCGTACCCGTCAACGCGAGGCACAGCAGTGCATGTTTCCAATACGTTGCTTTTTTGCAACTTGCCATGCCTGTCATTAGCAGGCGGATGGTTCGGTAAATCAATTTCTTTCTCATTGTTATACTTAGTTTAAATATTTACTTTGACCCTGTCGGGCCTGTTTTTATATGTTCCACTGTTTTTGTCTCGCTTCTACTTGTTTTCCTTGCGTTTTTACTTTCAAAACACGTTATTTCCGGTAGATTACCTTGACACTTTGCCTGCCGCTCGCGACGATATAAATACCCGTTGCCGGAAGGGAGATATGTCGTAATATGTCATACATTTTTCCTCTTTTATTTCTTTTTTGCGTCATTACTTGTAATCTCCGGGATTTACCGGATAAGGCCCTCCATCCAAAGCGTTTTGGAGTGTCTGTCTTTGACTATTAGTTTTATTTTTCATATTCTGCCATTCGGCAGAAGGGATTAGATTATACTCGTTCACTTTCTCCAGAGTTTCCTTATCCCAGACTATGGGTCTGCTATCCCTGAAAGTGACTTTGATGACATCTCCCAGATGCCATTCTTTTTCCAGAGCGTCCTCATCGATGTACGATATACTCATAATATACCCCGTGGGACCGTGAAGCGTATAGTTGAATGTTCCCGATGTCGCCACATTTATCCGTTCTATCCTGACAAAGTACACCTTTTTTTCGAAAGGATACTTTGTCCAGTCCGGGACAAGTTCTTTTAGAGTCTTTCCCCCGTAAGCTTCATTCATCTTTTGGGGATCGTAGCCCTTTTTCTCCGGCTTGGGCTTCAAATAAACCGGCAGTTTTTTAATGTCTTTGCCGTCTTTGCTTACAGCAATAACATCTCTCTTGTGCAAGCCAAGCTTTTTGGCTTTCGACTTCGGCAAGTTCAGGTATCCCGCATTGAGGCTTCCCAAGCCGTAAAAATTGATGCTCCAGATGTCACCGGATTCCTTCCTGTACTTTTTATCAATGTCCTTGCCAGTGTTTATTTCACTGATTCTGGCGAGAGAGTAGCCTTCGGGGACGAGGCCTTCGTACTTGTTCAGGTCGTACGGCCAGTCCTCTTTGCCGTTGTACGCCGAGTCCGGTTGATCCGGGTTATACTCGCAGGACGTCAATGTCAGTCCCAGAGTAAATACTGTTAGAATAAGAAAAAGTTTCATGTTGATTATGTTTAAATTCATTTATTATACTCAGTTTAAATGTTTACTTTGACCCTGCTCGGCGAAGGCTCCAGCCTTCGTCG
>JAIRZR010000091.1 GCA_031267155.1 Prevotellaceae bacterium
AAAAACGAAGATACCGCGTGTCATCCCTGACGGGATTTTGCTGGACAATGAATTGATTTCTACCAATATTTCATCCCTGACGGGATTTTTGATTCCGGCAATGTTATATGCTTTTTGCATTAAATCCTTTAATGGGGGACTAACGGGGTTGTGAAGGTGTGTTGGACAAATTTCTATTGATATTAATGCCCTGCGGGCAATTGGACATGGCAATTTTATTTCAGCAATTAAATTTGTAACATTAAACATTTATACGTTATTTATTTTTCATTTCTATATAACAGTCTTCAAAAGAGTCGTCCTTAAACATGTCAAAATCACTGTTTAATAATCTTTAACAGAAAAAACAGACGCAAGTTAAAATTTTATACTACATTTGCCGCCTTAAAAATGTAAATTGAAATTGATATAATTGTATATTTATGAGCAATTCTGCTTTATTTCTTGTAGCTTTTTTGACCGCCATATTCATGGTAGGGGCTGCGTTGATTATCGCCAAACTGTTAGCGCCGCACTCGCGGAACCGCTTGAAAGGAGAGCCTTACGAGTGCGGGATTCCGACGCGCGGCGCCTCATGGATGCAGTTTCGCGTGGGTTATTACCTGTTTGCCATTCTTTATCTGATATTTGACGTCGAGACGGTACTGCTGTTTCCATGGGCTACAGTAGTGAAGGATTTAGGGATTAACGGATTGGTTTGTGTCGGGTTTTTCCTGCTGATACTGACACTTGGACTTGCTTATGCATGGAAAAAAGGAGCGCTGAAATGGAAGTAAAAAACATAAATGTCCGCAACATGAAATACGGGGATTTCAATGACAACGAATACCTCGAACAGTATGTGGAAGAATTGAAAAAGAACGGAGTAAACGTTCTCGTCGGCAAACTGAACGACCTGATCAACTGGGGACGTTCAAATTCCGTCTGGCCCCTGACTTTTGCCACAAGCTGTTGTGGCATAGAGTTTATGTGTGTCGGAGGGGCGCACACCGATTTTGCGCGTTTCGGCTGGGAAGTTTACCGTAACAGTCCCCGTCAGGCGGATGTAATTTTTGTTTTCGGGACGATTGTCCACAAAATGGCGCCTGTGCTGAAACGCCTTTACGAGCAGTTAGCCGAACCGAAATACGTGATAGCCGTGGGCAGCTGTGCGATTGGAGGCGGTCCCTTCAAAAATTCGTATCATGTAGTGAAGGGAGTGAACGAGATTATTCCCGTTGACGTTTACGTTCCCGGCTGTCCGCCGCGTCCCGACGCCATATTATATGGAATGATGCAGCTGTCGCGAAAAATAAAGGTACAGGACTTTTTCAAGCTGACAGTTGAAAACGAATCTGTTGACAATAATCCCCAATCCGAAAACGAAGATGAACAGGATTGAGGAAAAAATTTCCGCGCTTGGATATGCGCAGACGGAATACCGGGAAAACACGCTCACAGTCAGCGTGCCGAAGGATAAAGCGTATGAAATTGCCGCAATGCTGCGCAATGAAGAAAACTTCGATTTCCTTTTCGATATGACAGGAATGGATTATGGCGACAGTCTTGGCGTAATCTATTATTTATCACAATCATCCAGCCCGCGGAATATGATAGCGCTGAAAACCGGCGTCGATGACCGGGAAAAGCCGGAACTTTTTTCCGTACATGATTTATGGGATTCCGCCAATGTCTATGAACGTGAGGTTTATGATTTTTTTGGCATCAGGTTTATCAATCATCCCGACATGCGGCGCATATTTTTACGGGCAGACTGGAAAGGCTATCCCCTGCGCAAGGATTACGACGCCGATCCGGCTGTCAACCCCGTACCGCTGGAAAATGAACTCCTCGAAGATATGGAGACCTCGCCTTCCATTTCGATGATTATGGGCGAAGAAACCGAAAGCGTTCACAAGCTGTTTGACAGCAGCGAATACATTATCAATTTCGGACCCCAGCACCCTGCCACACACGGCGTTCTGCATCTGAGAATATCGCTTGACGGAGAGATTATCAGTAAAATAGACCCCAATTTCGGATACATCCACAGGGGGATTGAAAAAATGTGCGAAACGTACACATATCCTCAGATTCTGCATCTTACGGACAGGCTCGACTATCTGTCGGGGACAATCAACCGCCATGCAGTGTGTCTGTGCTGCGAAAGGGCGCTTGCGCTCGAAGTTCCGCAGCGGGCTGTGTATGTGCGTACTGTTATAGACGAGCTTACCAGAATTGCGTCCCACCTGATTGGCTGGGGTTCAATGTGTATGGATATGGGAGCTGTAACTGCGTTTATGTACGGACTGCGTGACCGCGAGAAGATTATGGATATTTTCGAAGAAACATCCGGCGGACGCCTGATGGTGAACTACAATGTAATAGGCGGCATAGCCGGCGACATTCATCCCGATTTTTGCAGGAAAGTGAAGGAATTTATTCCATACATGCGCAAGATGCTGAAAGAGCATCATTTGCTCTTTACGGGCAATCCCATTGCGCGCGGACGAATGAACGGTATCGGATATATGAGCAGGGAAAAAGCCATATCGCTTGGCGCAAGCGGTCCAAGCGGGCGGGCGTCGGGCTGGCACAACGATATTCGCAAAATAGAACCTTATGCGGCATACGGTAAAGTTGATTTTGAAGAGATTATACATGAAGGAGGCATGACTTTCGACCGTTACATCATCCGTCTGGAAGAGATAGAACAGTCGCTGCGCATCATAGAACAGTTGATTGACAATATTCCCGAAGGAGCTTATAAAGAAAAGACAAAGGCGATAATCCGCCTTCCCGAAGGAGAATTTTTCCAGCGCGTCGAAAATGCAAGGGGACAGTTTGGCGTATATATCAGCAGCAAAGGCGACAAAAGCCCCTACCGCGTGAAATTCCGTTCGCCCTCATTAGTTCTGGTGGGCGCCCTCAAGGAGATTGCGACCGCCCCGCGAACTAAGGTAGCCGATTTGATAATGCTTGGAGGTTCACTCGATTATGTGATACCGTGTATCGACAGGTAAAGTGTTTGAAAATGAGTAAAGACAGGATAAAAGAAAGATAGCAAATTGAAAAAAGAGTCTCAACATATTGAATTGAAAGAAAGCTGGAGGGATGAATACCTGAAAACAGTATCGGCGTATGCAAACACTGCCGGCGGTCGTTTGTACCTTGGGATTCGCGACGATGGAGAAGTTTGCGGTATTAACAACATATCCAAACTGCTGGAAGATTTACCCAATAAAATCATGAGCATATTGGGCGTTCAGGCGGATATTCGCGAACACAGCAAAAATAATTTGAAATATCTTGAAATAAGGATAAATAAAAGTTCTTATCCTGTTTCCTTTCATGGACGCTTTTATATTCGCAGCGGAAGTGTAACCCGGGAATTGAAAGGAAATGCTTTGCAAACATTTCTGCTTACAGCCAATAATCTGACCTGGGATGAAATAACTGTTCCGGACGTCTCGTGGGATGATATTGACGAAAATACAGTACGCCTGTTTGTTCGTAAAGCCATACAGTCGAATCGTTTACCCCTGGATGTCAACGAAAGCAAAATTCCGGATTTGTTTGAAAGGTTAGATTTATCAAAAAATGGCGTTTTGACGCGGGCAGCTCTGTTGCTTTTTTCAAAACGTCCCACCCGTTATTTTCTGCTTGCCGTCTGTAAAATAGGACGTTTCCGCGGCAACAGTCATGCCGATTTAGCCACGGACGACGTAATAGAATGTCCGCTGTTCCAGATGCCCGACCGTATTATGGAATTGCTTATTGCGAAATATATGCAAAAAAACTTTACATACAGCGGCTTGCAGCGCATAGAAACTTTGGAATATCCTGAAATTGCATTGCGTGAGGCGATTTTGAATGCAATCATACATCGTAACTATGGCGGCAATACTTTCTTTACTGTCAAAGTTTTCGACAACAGTCTGGAATTGTGGAATGAAGGTGAATTGATGTTTCCTCTGGATATAAAATCCTTGAAGAAACAGCACTTGTCGCGTTTGCGAAATAAACTGATAGCCAATATATTTTATCGTTCGGGACAAATAGAAGCATGGGGACAGGGTACGTTAAAAATGCTGGATGATGCACATAAAGGGAAATATCCCCTGCCTGAATTTGCAGATTTTGAGGACGGTATATTAGTTAAGTTTGATAAAAAAATATTTGAAACAGAACAGCAGGCGCCGGATGTTTCCGAAATCAAACATGCTGATAAAGTATTGAAATTGATTGGAGAAAATCCGCAGATTACAGTCAAAATGATGGCAAACGAACTTTCTATGTCAGAAAGAAATGTAAAACGAATTTTAATAGAACTTGTAAATGCAAAAGTAATAGACAGAACTGGGTCAAATAAGACAGGTAACTGGGTGATTATTAGCGATACGACAGAGATGTCCTAATAAATGTCCTAATAAATGTCCTGTTAGATGTCCTAATAAATGTCCTAATAAAATTAAAAAATTGATTAACAGAACAGTAAAAAATGAATGATTATAGAAATAAAAGGTAAAAAACATTTGATAATGGCATTTAAACGATTAATTATTAGAATAGTATAAATTATGTCCCCATAAATGTCACCATAAATGTCACCATAAATGTCACCATAAATGTCACCATAAAAATTAAAAGATTGATTGACAGAACAGATAAAGTAAGAATGAATGATTAATAATTTTAGAATAAGAGAAATATGATAAACAGGGTTAAAACGCTTAACAGATTAACAGTTATATGATTATGATGTGGATAGATAATATATTGCGTACGTATCTGGGAGATACATGGGCGCTGATTGCGGAATTTGTCCTTATTGCCATAGCATTATTGACTGTGTATGCGGTGCTTGCGCTCATACTGATATATGCCGAGCGTAAAATTTGCGGCTTTTTCCAGTGCCGGATTGGACCGAACAGAGTTGGAAAGTGGGGCATCCTGCAGTCTGTAGCCGATATGGTTAAGATTTTGCTTAAAGAGTTGATACACATCAATCGTGCCGACCATTTTCTGTTCCGTCTGGCTTCTTTTGTTATTATTGCAGCCTCGATATGTACTTTTGCTGCTTTGCCGTTTGCCGACGGCGCTCATATAATTGACTTTAACATAGGGATTTTCTATCTTTTAGCGGTTTCGTCGCTTGGAGTTGTGGGCATTCTTATGGCGGGCTGGTCGAGCAACAGCAAATATACCATGATTGGAGCCATGCGCAGCGGCGCGCAGCTGATAAGCTACGAAATATCAGCGGGTTTATCCCTGTTAACCATAGTGATTCTGTCGGGGACGATGCAAATATCGGAAATCGTTGCACAACAGTCGGAAATGTGGTTTATCTTCAAGGGGCACATTCCCGCATGTCTGGCATTTTTGACCTATCTCATTGCAGGTCATGCCGAAACCAACCGGGGACCTTTCGATCTTCCCGAAGCGGAATCGGAACTGACAGCCGGATATCACACCGAATATTCCGGTATCCAGTTCGGCTTTTTTTACCTCGCCGAATACCTGAACATGTTTATTATCGCAGGAATAGCGAGCACAATGTTCCTTGGCGGGTGGATGCCTTTTCACATCCCGGGCTGGGATTCGTTCAATGGCATAATGGATTACATACCTTCGGCAGTATGGTTTTTCGGTAAAACATTCTTTTGCGTATTTCTTGCCCTCTGGGTTCGCTGGTCGTTTCCGCGACTGAGGATTGACCAGCTGCTGAATCTCGAGTGGAAGATATTGATGCCGATATGTTTAATTAATTTGATACTGATGACCCTTATTGTGGTATTATAAATGTAAAATGAATTATGAATTATGAAAGAAGGGTTTAGATATATAAAGGAAATATTTACAGGCTGTTACCGGCTGCTTCAGGGCATGTATATCACACTGCTGAACATGCTGCGCCCGAAGGTAACTCAGCAATATCCCGAAAACAGGGGAAAAAAAGTATATCCCGAACGTTTCCGTGGATTGCTGACAATGCCGCACAATGAACAGAATCAGCACAAATGTACCGCTTGCGGAATTTGTATGATGAACTGTCCCAACGGAACAATTGAGATTATAAACAAAACAATTGAAACGAAGATAGATACTGTAACGCCGGAAGGGGAAACCAGAACTGTTACCAAAACGAAAAAGGTACTCGACCGGTATATCTACGATTTGGGAAGCTGCACATTCTGTGCGCTTTGCACTTCCTCGTGTCCCCAGAATGCAATCGAATGGTCGAACGCATTTGAACATTCTGTATTTACGAGAAACAGGCTGTATAAACAGTTGAACATGGAAGGCTCGGAACTGATAATCAAAAATAAGGAATAATATGGGAACAACAGCTAATTTGATAGCATTTTATACTTTGGGGACATTGATAATTGTCTCGTCCGTGCTTGCCGTTACATCCAAGAGGATGTTGCGGGCGGCGACTTATCTGCTTTTAGTACTGCTTGGTACGGCAGGCCTGTACTTGCTGCTGAACTATCATTTTCTTATGGGGGTGCAGTTGTCGGTATATGCGGGAGGTATTCTTATCCTCTTCATTTTCGCAATCCTGCTGACCAGCGCCAAGGGCGACAAGTTCGAACCGCGCGACAAACAGAAAGTCATCTACGGAATAGTCGCCGCTCTGGCAGGCGTAGCGGTAACACTGTTCGTTACACTGAAATATAAGTTCCTGTTCCCTGATAACCCGACTATTGCAGGCGACCAGGAGATAAATATGAAAGTCATAGGACAGGCGCTTGTGGGAACAGAAAAATACCAGTATCTCCTGCCTTTCGAGATTTTGGGAATCCTGCTGCTTGCCTGCGCTATAGGTGGGATATTGATTGCACGTAAACGATGATGTTTTCAGTTGACGCGGGCAAATTGTCTGAATCAGAATTTATACACAAAGCAGGGTGAACCCGTTTTCGTAATTAATTGATAAGATGGAAAAATGAAGGTGATTGTAAAGGCAGATAAAATTCCCGATAAATCCATAATCTCAAACGGATTTGGGAAAACGGACTATTGTGATTCGTATCGCATCGTCAAGCAGACAAATGAGACAGTGGATGGGATTACAACACAGATTTTCAGAATGCCGGGCTGGGTAATCGGGCTTATGAAAATCAGGAACGGCATTGTCGAAATATTTGGATTAAGAAGCGGTGAAAACGTGAAAGAAGCAGCATATTATCCGGTTGGCTCAAAAGCCGGATATTTTACAGTCACAGAGCGTAATGCGAACGAAATCATTATGGGTGAAGACGACAGGCATTTATACTTCAGAACATCCGTACTGATTGATAGAGAACAATCATTTATTTATCTCACAACCATTGTACGGTTTCATAACTTATGGGGTAGAATATATTTTCTGCCTGTTAAACCATTACACAGGCTTATCGTTAAATCGCTTCTGAAAAGACAAATACAGTAAACCGGCTGGCATTGCTAATTAAATATATATTCGTCTCTTTGCAAAAAAATATACAAAATGAAATATCCTAAATGTTCATGTAAACAAAGTGTTAAGTCAGGTAAAATCAAAGGGAAACAACGCTATAAATGCAAAGAGTGCGGCTGCAATTTAAAATCAACAGCCAAACCCCAATCCCTAAAAATGTACTTCTATTGATGCATCACAGAAATGGAACATTATCTATACTTAATTAGCAATGCCTACTTGAGTTGTGCGTTTATTTCGTCCACCGCCTTTGTTGCGGCTTTTATGAACGGTTCGGCAGATAGTTCCGTACCCACAGCCCTTGTCATCCATACATTTGGAGAATAGTGTCCGATGCTGAATATCCGGTCGATTTCCTTTGCAAAATCCTTTCCTTCCAAATGCTGCTCCAGCTGGAACTCAATGAGATGCCCTATCGGATAGGCAGCCAGATATAGCGGATAACTGATCATGTGCGAATAGACCGCCAGAATCGGGCTGTCCGCGACGCCGAATATCGGGGCATAGTATTTGTTCCACACGTCTTTGGCGATGTTTATTACCGCGGCTTTCAGTTCCTCCGGCTTTGCATCCGGATTGGCGTACATCCATTTCCACGTGTACATATCAACAAGGGCGACGCCCATGATTTCGAAGGCATTCCAGTAGTTATCCAGGATTGTCAGTTGCGATTTGCCGGGATTGTCTTCCCTGAATCCGAGCGCTTCCAAATCCCGTTTCTGGAAAAGAAACGCAAGCGCTTCGGTGAAGGCGGTGTTCGGGATTCCACTGTTCAGATAGTTTTCGACCTCATACATGCTGAGCGTTTGCTCCACATTATGTCCAAACTCGTGCATGGCGACATTGAATCCGTTGTAGTTCAATCCGGTTTCGGGTACCCTGACCCTCAATCGCGAGACGTCGTTCTTCATTGACGCGCCCATGGCATGTCCCGATCCCCGGGCAGGATCCACAACAATATACTGGCATATTTCATCGGCGCGTTCCCTCCCGTATCCCAAAAGTTGCAGGATGTCGGGGAGCTGCCTTTCCAAAGCCTTCGCGTCGGGAAACTGTCTGGCGGTTTCAGCCGACAGCTCTTTTTCGCTTATCGAACTGCGCGCTTTAAACCCGTCATACCAAATGTCGTAAGCCTGCAGGGGACGTCCCAGCCTTCTGCCGATAAGCTCCCCGACTTTCACGTTTACGGGAGCCGAGAGAAAGCCTGTAAACATCGTTTCAACTTCCCTGAAACTCATTTCAAGTCCCTGATCAAAGGCTCTTTCTATTGCGCCGGGATACAGGGGAGAATATTTGTCGGCGGCTTTGGAAGCGCGGAAAATTTCGAGCAGAAAAGCGTATCTCACATCTTTTTCCCTTTCGAAGCCGCTTTCCCTGCCATCCCTGAAAAATTTGTTGCTTGCCGGACAGTAGTCATTTCCCTGGGTATTTATCATTTCCCCTGGAATTTCCTGGTTTATAATCCGTATCATCAGATCGTATATCAGCTTCTGTTTCAGGAGACCTGTTTCCGTCCTGTCCGCATAGTTGCTTTTCAGTTCGTCGCGCAAGCCCCAGTGCGAAATAAGCCGCATGTCTTCGGGGAAATGTCTCCCGCCCTTTTCATCGACGATATTGTGCATGTAGATATTGTAATTGCTGATATACAGTTCCGCCCGGGTCGATATTTTCTCGATATCCTGCTGTAAGCTGCCCGGCGTCCGCGAAGCGAAATGCAGTCCGAGATTTACAGCTGCATTTTGTTCGTCCGTCCACTGCATGCCCATGGCGTTTCTTTCGTCCGGCGAACAGTACGGGAAATTGAGATGCAGTATCATTGCAAGCCTGTTGTCGAACCAGTCGTCGCTTATATGTGCAAACGGCGACCAGGAAGCAAAGATTTCGTCCACCGGCAGAAGCGGACCGTCTTCCACATGCATCGGGAACTGCATCTCCTTTCCAACCCGGCTGAAATGACCGAAAACAGTCTCCAGGTTTCTCGAAAACCGGTCTGCCAGCGTTTTTTTATCATTGCTGTAATTGTCGATGCAAAACTTGTGGAACTCGTCCGGAGAACCGTCTCCGGAAGTCCAAAATTTCCTCACAAGTTCTACTCCCCTTTCAATAAGCCTGTAATCTGCTTCGGGATATTTTGCCCTAAGCTCAAGGACGGCTTCGTCAATTGCCTTTTCAGGAATATATGTTCCCATATCGTCGGTGCTGTTTACTTTTGTTTCAGTCTGTTTGCACGAAGAGAGCGCCATAATCAATATCAATATCAGGTAAATATTTTTCACTTTTTAATTCTTCAGTTCGTTCATTACTTCCCCAGCCAGCGCGGAGGCTTCCTTTTCGGACGGGGCTTCCGCATATATCCTGATTACGGGTTCGGTGTTTGATTTTCGCAGATGAACCCATTTCCTCTCCGAGTCGAAATCTACCCGCACGCCGTCGATATCCGATATTCTGCGGGACGAATATTTGTCCTTGACTTTCTGCAAAATCCTGTCGATATCCGTATCGGGAGTCAGCGTGACTTTGTTTTTGGACACGAAATAATCGGGATACTGCGCTCTCAGTTCCGAGCATTTTATCCTTTTCCGGGCGAGATGCGAGAGGAAGAGCGCCACGCCGACCAGGGCGTCGCGTCCATAGTGCAGTTCGGGATATATCACGCCGCCGTTTCCTTCTCCGCCGATGACTGCATTTACCCGCTTCATTTCGGCGACTACGTTCACTTCGCCCACTGCCGATGAGAAATACTGGGCGCCATGCTTTTCGGTGATATCCCTGAGCGCCCTCGAGGACGAAAGATTTGAAACCGTGTTGCCTGTGGTCTTGCCGAGAACATAATCGGCAACCGCGACCAGAGTGTATTCTTCGCCGAAAAAGGAGCCGTCCTCGCAGACAATAGCCAGCCTGTCCACGTCCGGATCGACAACTATTCCCAGGTCGGCATTTTTTCCGGGTACGGTTTCGGCTATTTCCGTCAAGTGTTCGGGAAGCGGTTCGGGATTGTGCGGAAACTGTCCGTTCGGCGTGCAGTTCAATTCCACGACATGTACGCCCAGGGACGCCAGCAGTCTCGGGATTGCAATTCCTCCCACGGAATTGACGGCGTCAACGACAACCCTGAAGTTCGCCCTGTATATCGCATCAATATCTACCAGCGGCAGGCTAAGCACGGCTTTGATGTGTTCGTCCGTATATGTGTCGTTATATGTTATTTGCCCGAGGTCGTCCACTCCGGAGAAATCAAATTCCGATTTTTCAGCCATAGCCAGCAGGGCTTTTCCATCGGCGTCGCTAAGAAATTCGCCGTGCTCATTTAGCAGTTTCAGGGCGTTCCACTGTTTGGGATTATGACTTGCAGTGATGATAATGCCGCCGTTAGCCCGAAGACCGCTTACAGCCATTTCCACTGTCGGCGTTGTCGCCAGTCCCAAATCGATCACATCCACTCCAGATGCAATCAGAGACCCGGATATCAGCCTGTTGACCATGTCGCCCGACAGACGCGCGTCCCTGCCGACAACCACCCTGAAACGCCCGCAGTTTTCAGTCCTGCCCTTAATCCATGCAGAATATGCTCCCGCAAATTTAACTGTGTCCAGGGGAGTTAATGCATCCCCCGGCTGTCCTCCGACAGTTCCTCTTATTCCTGAAATAGACTTAATTAATGCCATATTATTACTGTTTTTAACAATTTAAATCGCAGGCAAAAGTAATAAATAATTTAATTGCCCAAACCGGAATTTTTGTTTGCAGAGATTGCGGGTCAAGTCCGCAATGACGGACACAACCGTCATATTCACAGCCGTCATTCTGACGAAAATCAGAATCCCCCTGCAGACAAAATCGCTGAAATGGACATTCACAATTTTAGCCCACGCACAGTATAGTACACCATACTGCGAAGCATAAGATGAGTTAATTTATTGAATAAATCACTAAAAAAGGGTTTCCTTCCTCATCGATATTTGAAAACTTTTCCCGAAACCGTTTAATCTGTTCGGGATATTGAGTTCGGAAATCATTATATTCATTTTTTCCCTCCCAGGCTGTTTTCATGCTCGAAGCATCAACCAAGGCATATATGGCTTTTTCGTCAATGCCGATTATCCTGCCGAACGAAAAAAAATATTTGCCGGTATAAGCTTCCAGTCTTGCCACGTATGATTTGGACGTGTTTTTATTATAAACGCCAAGTAAATTCTGTCCACTATAGAGGGTATGAATAATAAGATGATTGTCCGTTTCCTGAAAATGGTAAAAATCCAATATATAATGATTTTCTTTTCTGATATTATCTATTTGTTCATATCCTTTGCCATATTGAGACGGAAAACCGGCTTTGCCCAAATCAAAAGAGTAAGGAATGAATAAAGTGTCCCTGTCTATTTTATAAATATTAAAGTCCAGTGGCATGGCGCAGTATAAATTATTTTTATATGTTGAAAATGCTGAAGGTCCACCCATTATTTTACTTTCCCATGTGGGATCGATAGGGAAAAACCGGTGTTCCAGTTTCAGTTCCTGTGATACAGTCCAGACATTATATGCCTTTTTAGGTTCTTCGCCATAATTTTCCATATATCCTACATATCCATATCCGGTTTTCGAAAATTGGGAGAAAGATTTCGGTAATCTTTCAACACTGTGAAAATGTTTGCCGTCCAAATCATATTTCAACATTTTTCTATCCATGCGGCTTATAAGGTTAAGTGTTGCATTCAGCGTATCTATAACAATATCCGTGAGCTGGATATATTCGTCCGGTCCCTGCCCGTATTTTGATATTTCACTGACAAAGTTTCCCGAAGTGTCATAAATAAAGACAGACCTGGTCTGACCCTTATCCATTAAATATATCCGGTTCCGATATCTGATAATCCTGTCCACATTAGCGAATATCGATTCTTTGCAGTCCAGATTCAAAACTTCGACATCATCTATTAATCCTGTCCCGTGAATATCTACCGGTTCCGTTGTGAAATCAAACCGAACTGTCAGGGTATCACGGTCTTTTTCGATACCGGAATTTACACATCCCGAAAGGAACAGTAATAATATAATTTGGTATTTTAAATGCTGTATCTTTTTCATACTGTTTATTTGAAATATTTAACTGGTAAAAAAATCTGTTGAAAGGATCGGATTAATCCCGTAACTTCAGCGCCTTTTGTATTAAAAGAGATGCTGTTCAATACTCTTTGCGAGCCATAGTATTTATCTAATTTTTCGACACTTGCAGACATAATACATTATATTGAAATATTTGTTTGACGCGCAAAGGTAACGATTATTTATTACATAAACCGAATTTACTTTGAACTTTATGCAAAAAACATCGAGAACAACAGTATATCACTTTATCAGGATATATTGACTGCGTCGAACTTCGTTTCTAAAATGTCGTACTGTTCAATTTATTCAAAGCCACGTTCGGTTTCACTCAAGATTAAGCCTGGTTTTGACCATTGGGTTTTGCCGACATTCTGGAGGAAAATTTCTATCAGGGAGAAAATTATTTCTATCTGAGACGCAGGAAAATTTATCAAGTCAATAAATTTATTTCTATCTAAGAGAAAATAAATTTATCAAGTCAATAAATTTATTTCCATCTAAGAGAAAATTTATTTCTATCAGGGAGAAAATTTATTTCTATCAGGGAGAAAATTTATTTCCATCTAAGAGAAACCGAATAAACCGAATTTCATTTGAACATCGTGTACCTGCGTCATCCATGTCGACAATTTATACTGTGCCCGGTATAGAGGCGCGATGCTTCGCGTCTCCGTTGAATCGGCGTCCTGTTATAAAAAACTCTGGATTGCTTCGTGCCTCGCAATGACGGATAACCGTCTGACATTACGCCCATTACCGACACACGGTTACCCGTCATTGCGAGGAGTTGCGAGGAACGAAGCAAAGCAATCCAGAAAGTTCAATTGTTATACGTTATTAATTTTCCTTCCCTTAATCGCTCACTTGCCCAGGATTAAATCTTCCATAACCGTCGGAAAATACTTATACTCCAGTTCGTGTATTCTGGCAGCCAGAATCTCGGGCGTATCTCCTTTTTCGACGGGACAGGCAGCCTGGAATATAATACTTCCCCTGTCGTACTCTCCGTCCACATAATGAATTGTGATTCCCGATTCCTTTTCTCCGGCATCAATAACCGCCCGGTGCACATTCATTCCATACATGCCCTTTCCTCCATACTTCGGAAGGAGGGCGGGATGGATGTTCACAATTCTTTTTGGAAAAATTTTCAGCAGATTTGATGGAATCAGCCACAAAAAACCTGCCAGAATGAGCCAGTCGATACCCCCGTTTTGCAAAAAACTGACAATATTTTCGGAATAATAAAACTCCTCTCTGTCAAATATTCTAACCGGTACGCCGAGCTTTTTTGCCCGTTCAATGACCCCTGCATCTCTTTTGTTTGTTAATAAAATGCTTATATTTGTGTCGGTTATTGGTGAAAAATGCTCAATAAGACGTTGAGCGTTTGTTCCCGAACCCGATGCAAAAATGGCTATATTGTTCATTATAAAGTAAATTAAAATTCTGTTGCAAAAGTAAAACAAATTTTACTATTTTTGCGCGCTAAAATGAAATATTTCATTTAGACAGAATATAAGTATAAAAAAATATTATTAATTAAAAAAGTTAAGATTATGGCAGATGTTGCAGCAAAAGTTAAATCAATAATTGTCGAAAAACTGGCAGTTGATGAAAACGAAGTAACTACTACGGCAAGTTTCACGAACGATTTGGGCGCTGATTCTTTGGACATTGTTGAATTGATCATGGAATTTGAAAAAGAATTCGGAGTATCCATTCCGGATGAAGATGCGGAAAAAATTGTTACAGTGGGCGATGCAGTCGCTTACATTGAAGATCAGACTGCTTAACTGAATGCAGAAATCACAAGTGTAATTTAAAACAATTTGGTATTTTTATGTATAAACGAGTAGTTATTACGGGAATAGGGGCGATAACCCCAACAGGAAACAATGTCAGGGAGTTTTCAAGTAATTTGTTTGCCGGAAAAAGCGGAGCGGCTCCTATTACTCATTTTGATACCACAAAATTCAAAACCAAATTCGCTTGTGAAGTTAAGGGTTTTGATGTTACGGATTATCCCGATATTTTCGACCGCAAGGAAGCGCGCAAACATGACAGGTATTCGCTTTTCGCGATGGTTGCCACGGAAGAAGCCGTTATGGATTCCGGACTGGACTTCAAGTCGATAGACCCGGTTTCGGCAGGAGTTATATGGGCTTCCGGTATCGGGGGAATTGGAACATTCTTTGAGGAGGTCAAGGGCTATGTCCTGGGTGATGGAACACCGAGATTTAGCCCTTTTTTCGTCCCGAAGATGATTTCGGACATTGCAGCGGGCCACATCTCTATCCGCCACGGATTGAGAGGACCGAATTATGCCACAGTATCTGCATGTGCATCCTCGAACAACGCTGTCATTGATGCATTTAACCTCATCCGCATGGGCAAGGTTAACATAATGCTCACCGGAGGTTCGGAAGCGGCAATCAACGAGGCGGGAATCGGAGGCTTTAACGCATCGCAGGCTTTGTCCACACGTAACGACAGCTACCTGAGCGCATCGCGCCCGTTCGATAAAACCCGCGACGGTTTTGTGATGGGCGAAGGAGCGGGAGGGCTTGTCCTTGAGGAATATGAACATGCAAAAGCCCGCGGAGCAAAAATCTATGCCGAGATAATCGGCGGAGGAATGTCGGGCGACGCATATCACATGACGGCTCCCCATCCCGAAGGGCTGGGCGCTATCGCAGTGATGGAACAGGCAATAAGGGACGCAGGACTGTCGCCGGAAAAAATCGACTATATAAACGTTCATGGAACTTCGACTCCCCTGGGAGATATTGCCGAATTGAACGCCGTGAAAAAAGTTTTCGGCGAACATGCCTACAGTATGAGTATCAGTTCAACAAAGTCGATGACCGGGCACCTTTTGGGCGCTGCGGGTGCGGTGGAAACTATCGCCTGCCTGCTGGCAATGCAAAAGAATGCCGTGCCTCCAACCATCAATTTCCAGGAAAAGGATGAGCAGATTGACTACAGTCTCAATCTCACGCTGAATCAGGCTCAGGAAAGGGAAATCAAGGTAGCCTTGAACAATGTCTTCGGTTTTGGAGGACACAATGCTTCCGTTTTATTGAAAAAAATGTAGCCCATGAATTTCTCTGAAATTCGTCGCAAGTTAGGTTTCTTGTTGTCGAACGATAGGGAATTTCGCAGACAACTGAAAGAGTTGTTGGGTACTTTTCCCGGCGACCTGCATTATTACAGGTGCGCATTTACTCACCGTTCAGCCGCCGGAAGTAAAAAAACCGGACATAACGAGCGCCTGGAATATCTGGGCGACGCTATGCTCGGCGCTATTGTCGCCGATTATCTGTACGAAAAATATCCTTTGCACGAGGAAGGCAAGTTGACCAAAATGAGGTCGAAACTGGTGAACAGGGTAACTTTGCTCAATGTCGGTAAAAAGATGAAGCTGGACAGATTCCTTGTAGCTCAGGTAAATATCGGGCTTGAGGGTAAATTTGTACTGAGCAACATGGTTGAAGCTCTTGTCGGAGCTGTTTATCTTGACCTGGGGTATAAATATGCCAGGCATTTTGTGGTGAATATTTTACTCAAAGACTTGTTGAACAGCGATATCGAAAACCTCGAATACGATTTCAAAAGCAAAATTCTGGAATGGGGACAGAAACAGAAACAGGAAATATCGTTCGTTTCCCAGCAGAATGTTGACAAGGAGTCAATTCCCGTGTTTTTTTCAGATATACTGATCGACGGAATCATAGCCGGAAGCGGAACAGGATACACAAAAAAGGAATCGGAACAAAACGCAGCCAAGGATGTATGGACAAAACGGGAAAATCCCGAAAATAAAGTATATGTTAACTGAATATGGATTAATCGCATGATACATAAACTGCAGGCGAACCTGCGCAATTCAAAAACCGTACGCTGGGCAGTACTGCTCTGCCTCGCTCTCCCGATGTTTGCCTCGTACTTTTTCGATGACATGTTTTCGATGGTGAGCCAGATTTTCAACAGGCCCGAATTGCTCGAACTTGGCTGGGATTCCGAAGATTACGGCTTCTACGGCGGAGCATATTCATCGCTGTGCGTATTCGGGGGACTGATTGTCTGCGGGATGCTGCTCGACAAATGGGGCGTCCGCTTCACGGGTACGCTGTTTGTGACGCTGATGGCAGCCGGCTCGCTGACAGTAACTTATTCCCTGGCTCCCGCATTTCAGGGAAGCATTGTTGCCGGCTTTGTCGAAAACACGCTGGGATTCGAAAAACCCTCGCTGGCTACGGCTTACGCCGGATGCGCACTGTTCGGACTGGGCAGCGAAATCGCAGGCGTTGCGGTAACAAAATCCATTGCGAAATGGTTCAAGGGAAAGGAAATGGCTCTGGCAATGGGGCTGCAGCTGGCTCTGGCGCGACTGGGAACTGCAGTCGCACTGCTCCTGGCGCCGATGATAATATCTGCAAAACAGGACGCACGCATCCCCCTGTCCGAATCGAACAATATGTCGGAAATAGGCATGTATTTGATGATAGTCGGGTTCATTACCTGGTTTGTATTTATTTCATTCGATAAAAAATCGGACAGGCAGACCGCCGCCGGCATGAACGGCGAAAGCGAGGAAGACAGGTTCAAGTTTTCCGATATAGGCAGGATACTTACAAACAGGCATTTTATACTGATATCGCTTTTGTGCGTGTTTTTTTACTGCTGCGTCAATTCCTTCAAGCGATTTGCAGCGGCAATACTCGAACCGCGATTTGGCGAAGTCGCTGTTTCCCTGTTTGGAGTTGAGTTTCAAACTTCGTCGATAATGATGATACTGCTTCCGGTATTCACCATTGTCTTTACGCCGCTGTTCGGTTCGACCATAGACCGTAAGGGAAAGGCGACCAAATGGCTGATGATTGGCTCGTTTGTCGTTCTTATTGCGCATCTTATAATCGCCTTTGCACCGCGGATTCAGGTATTCGGATTTGTCGGGCTTTCGCTGCTGGGCGTAGGATATTCTCTTGTCCCGGCTGCAATGTGGCCCTCTGTAACAAAAATAATTCCTGAAAGCAAGCTGGGTACAGCCTATTCGCTTATTTTCTGGATACAGAATATCGGGCTGATGCTGATTCCCGTAATAATAGGAAAGATATTGAAAACGATGGAATCACTGACAGGCGTGATGTTTGCCGAACTGGTTTTTATTGCCCTGGCAGGTATCGCAATCGTTATTTCATTTATCCTGAAAAAATCATCGCAGTCCCATCCGGAACTGAAACTGGATGAACCGAATAAGGAAATGTGATAAATACGTTGCGTGATTTTGTAAGATGTCATGCCAACGCAAGCCCGTGCAATGAAAACATCCTGTTATTATACTGTGCGCGAACTAAAGTCTTCGCATGTCATATTCTTTCCGTCAGTTTCTGTACTACTCTGAACCGGTTAAAAAATTCTTTTGCAAAAACCCTCAGCACAGTATATGTGGGAATTGCGATTAACATTCCTGCTACTCCCGCGAAACTGCCGGCAATCAGTATCAGCAGGAATATTTCCAGTGGATGGGCTTTTATGCTGTTGGCGAATATATACGGCTGGAAAACCGTATCATCCAGAATTTTCATGGCGATAAATACACCCAGAACTTTAAAAAATATTCCGGGATATCCCATATCCGCGGGGATTACGCCGACGCCGATATTTGCCGTTGTTACAACGATGCCGATAATTGCCGATATCAGGGGACCCACGTATGGAATTACATTCAGTATTCCGGATATGAATCCTAAAAGTATTGCCGTACCGAAATTCAGTCCCACAACAAATTTCAGTCCTATGGTCAACACAATCATCACACATATCATATCGAAGAATACGCCTATAAAATATCGCATGAGAAGTTTTGTCGAATTATTCCAGGCATGACGTATTCCCGATTCGTATTGTGCAGGAAATAAAATCACTACCCCGTCGATAAACAGGCTTTCTTCTTTCATAAAGAAAAATGTGATGAATGAAATCGAAAAAATGGCAATTGCCATGGAAACAATGAAATCCGTGATTGAACCGAAATATTCAAGTATAGCTGAACTGTCGAAAATAGATATTATTTCATTGGACAGCAATGCGTTAATGGAAAATTTGGAATCGGGGAATGCAGTGTTGATAACTTTTTCCAGCTGTATAAAAGGCTCAGTCAACAGGGATACTATATCGCTGATATTCATGTTTGCCAGAGCCTGCGTATGCGACACTATCAGGGGAATGAAAAACGATAGAAACAGATACAGAATCGACATTATTGTACCGAGAGCCGCCGATACGCACAGCCAGCGCGGCAGTTTCCGTTCCCTTATCCTGATTTTGCAGAGAAACTCGACGATCGGCTTGCCGACAAGCGCCAGTACGGCAGAAATCATAAGATATGCAACAATGTTCCTGAAATACCATGCCAGAAAAAGTGCAATTATTATTCCTGCAACAATCAGTAGGTTCTGGTAGATTTTTCCCATTTTTCTATATCCGATTTGCTGTTTAACAGATAATCAATATCGTCGAATCCGTTTAACAGACATTTTTTTTTGTATCCGTTTATATCAAAATGTTCCGATTTGCCTGTAGAATTATTTGTGATTGTCTGTTCTTCCAAATTTACCGTAACAGGGGTTTTCGAATCGCGGTAAACCGAATCGAAGAGTTCTTTCAGAAATTCTTCGGAAACCAAAACCGGTAAAACAAAATTGTTTAAGGCATTATTTTTGAAAATATCTGCAAAATAGCTGGATACAATCACCTTAAATCCAAAATCCTGAATAGCCCATGCCGCATGTTCCCTGCTGGAGCCGCAGCCGAAGTTCTTTCCGCCAAGCAGGATTTCGCCCGAATATTTTTTGTCGTTCAGGGGAAAATCGGGAACAGGATTTCCCTGCTTGTCATACCTCCAGTCGCAAAAAAGATTTTTTCCAAAACCTTCCCTTGTTGTAGCTTTCAAAAAGCGTGCAGGAATTATCTGGTCAGTGTCTATATTTTCAATTGATATAGGAACGCAGGTGGAATTCAGGGTCACAAATTTTCTTTTCATAATTTCATCTATTTATTTAATAACTGTTTATATAAAAAAATCTCATTATATTTTTCACAAAATTAAAGATTTTTGGATAACTGACAAAAATTAGGTTAATTCTTGTTAACGCTCTAATTCGTTTACGGATGTTTTGCCGAAGCGAAATACAAAGCCGAAAGCAGTGTAAACACATATGCCTGAATGAATGAGACCAGTACGTCCAGAGCCATCATGAATATCGAAAAGACAATGGCTATCACCGAAATACCGCCGTCGATGAGAGGTCCCAGCGAACTGAATACGAATATCAGTCCTATGAGAACGGTCACAACCATGTGTCCCGAGAGAATGTTTGCAAACAAACGGATTACCAGGGCTATGGGTCCGGTGAAGATCGAAATTATTTCCACTAATGGCATCAGGGGAAAAGGAGCTTTCAGCAGGACGGGAACGCCGGGAGTCCAGAACTTGTGAATCCAGTATTCCTTTGTTGTGCTTATCATTGTTATCACAAAAGTACACAGAGCCAAAGCCGCTGTCACATTGATGTTTCCCGTAACGTTCGCCCCGAAAGGAAAAATCGGAATCAGTCCCGTCAAATTGAGCGTCAGTATAAGGAAAAACATTGTCAGCAAGAAGTTTATGTACTTTTCATATCCCTTGCCTATAGCCGCTTTCGCAATGTCGTCGGTTACGAACAGTATCACCGGTTCCAGTAGCGCCTGCAGTCCTCTTGGCGTCCGCAGAGGCTCGCGCGTATATCTTCTCCGCACGGATATAAAGATGATGCTCAGTATGGTAACCGTGAGCAATATTGTGAATACATTCTTGGTGATCGACAAATCTACGGGACGGTATTCCGAGCCGTCGGTAAGCGTTTCCACAATCTGTCCCGAATATTTTCCTTCTTCGGCTATGTGGAATCCCTTGTAGCTCTCGTGTTTGTGATGGAATTTCGACGACATGAATACAAACCATCCGCCATCCCTGCTACGCACAATAACAGGCAAGGGCACAGATATCTGTCGCTTGCCGATGTCCGTTATGTGAAACTCGTAATCATTGGCGATATGCCCGAATATAAAATCCTTTATATGGAAGGCGCTGTTATCCAATTCGTCCTTCTGAGCCTCGAGAGTGAGGTTGGAAAACAATAATAATAATATAGTTACAATATTTTTCATTTCTTATTTTGCTTGCCCGCTAATTTTGCCGCTTTGTTGAAACAGCGTATTTCGAATATCATTAAAAACATGTAAAACACAAAAAATGTGATTATAAAAAACAGGGCATTCGTTCTGTCGTGAAGCACCACAAACAAGATGACTGCCAGGGATAGTATCATCTTTATAAAGATGTTAAGATAGAACAGCAGCATCCTTTTACTGTCGGACACGTCCGGAACTTTTTTAAGTATGAAATAGAAAATCATGCCTAAAACAATCATGCAGGCGGGTATCACCGGATATGAGTCGAAGTGGTATTTTGAAAATATTTCAAACACAATCCATCCGGTAATCGACGGAATGAACATCCAGAGTATCAACTCAAAAATATATGATCTAAATCTTAACACCATAAAATTTTAGCCCACAAAGGTAATGTTTATTTCTAATTATTAAAAAACGTGACTTCGATAGGCTGCAATTCAATTTGTCGCGCTATTAAGCTACGGCATTCAAATGAGGATATTTATTTTAAGATATGCTAATTTGAATTGCATCCGAAACATCGTACTTTAATTCAAAATTACGCCATAAGATTGCATCCTCTTATATCGCTTTCGTCGAATCGTCCTGTTATTTCGAAACTTCCGTCGGGATACATTATGCCCAGGTCTTGAGTTTCGATAAACGGACAGGAGTAGATATTTGCAAGGTCGATGACATTCACGCCGCCTGCGACACCGTACGGGACTTTGCGGAACGGGTCTTTCGGGTCGCGGATGATTATCCTCATCCACGGAGGAGTTCTGTATATTCCACTGCCTTTGGAGTATGCCTGCGAAAGCAGTTCGGTCATGCCGTACTCCGAGAAAACCCTGTCGACGCCGAATCCCGAACAGATCAAGCCGTGCAGTTCATCTCTTGTGATTTCTTCGCGGCGACCCTTCATGCCGCCTGTTTCCATGACCTTCAGTTCGGGGAAGTCGATCCTGAAATTTTCCAGAAAGTCCAGCAGGGCGAAACTTACGCCGAACAGCAGCGCCGGGACATTATCCCTTTTCAAAACCTGCAAAGTCTCGAACAGTTCCCTGTGGTTGTTCAGGAAAAATCCCGACAGCGGATTTCCCGCGATTTCCATTAGTCCCTGAACCATCGTTATAAGCGACGAACCCTGCCGTTCGAGGTACGAAGGCAGCAGGGCAAGTATGGCATATCCCGAAATATCTCCGAAAAAATACCGGAATCCGGAAGTATAGCTTAGTTTATAGACATTTGCATCGGCGACATAGTGTTTACTGAGATCCATTCCGACCGTACCGCTGCTTGTGAAAACCGTTTCGGGCTTGCAGGCTGAAGCATAGACCTTTTTCGTCTTGAAAAACCTGACGGGCAAAAAGGGAATATCCTCTACGGACGAGACATTTACGTCCAAAAGTTCGACATAGCGGCGGTAAATCCCGCAATTGTCATACTGAAACCCGAAACAGTCGAGAATCACACTGTCGTCAATACGGGCGTCGGGCTTTATTATATTGTCAATATTCATGTCTACAGCGTTTTGAAAGTTGAAATATGTACAGTAACGCCCACAGCCACGCATCCCAGCAGGATTCTAATCCACAGTGCGTCCACGCCCCAGACAATTGAAACGCCAATTGATGTCCACAACAGCAGCAGCACATAGATTTTTATCGATTTCCTTATGCCCCTGTTTTTCTGATAGTCGGTGATATATCTGCCGACATAGCGATTGTTCAGCAGTTTTTCCAGCAGCCTGTCCGAACTTCGGGCATAACATGCCGCCGTCAACAGCAGAAAAGGCGTGGTCGGCAACAGCGGAAGGAATATTCCGAGAATACCGAGCGCGAGGAAGATGCTCCCGCATACAATCAAAAATATTTTTTTCAGTCCGGACATGTCGAATTTATTGAGTTCAGCGTAATTTTCATCCTGAAATTATAGTGCTGCAGCAGGATGGATTCTATATTGCCAGTATTATTATATGTATAAACAGCGTCAAAAAGCAATTTTCCCCTGCCGCGATATTCCGCTCTGGCTATCCGGTTTCGGGCGTCGAATCGGTAATGCGCCGACTTTTTTTTCGACAGTTTCACGGAACAGCTGTCGCCTGTGCAGTCTTTGTTCCGGTCTGAGAGATACAGTCCCGAAACGAGGGCAAAATCTTTCTGAAACAGCCGGAGGATAAGCTTCTTCCTCAATTTTTTCGTCACATGCAGTATTTCGTAGCCGTCCCGGGTGATATGCATGTCCATCAGTTTTGGACCGGCAACTGTGGTAAACAGTATCCTGCATCTGTTTTCTTCACGGCTGTCATTCTTAATCACCATTATACCCGATATCGTGTGTCCCGAAACCTCGACAAGCGCATTGAAAAAAGTCTCGCCGGACATTTCCTGCGCATTCAGGCTCGAAACGCCGACTGCCAGGCATATACTAATCAACAATAAAAACCTCATCGGATACTGCATTGTTTGTCCTGATATTTTTAAAATTCATCACGGTTTCGTCTCCCGAAGTCTCCTTCATCGTCATTTTTTCAAGCAGAAAAGTCTTTTTACCTATATATAAATTCAACTCCCTGTAGTACTGCCTGATTTCTCCGGATTTGGGGACAAGAACAAGCAGATACGAATTTCCGTTTTCCAGAATATTTGATGTAAAGCCTTTGGAATCAAAAATCCTGCCATTGATTGCATTCATGGCGATCCGGCTGATTTGCCCGAAAAGACTGCTGCTCTTTGCAGATATCGACGAGGCAGCCCGTTCGCCATCCTTTATGGAAAGCTTTTCGCCGTTCATGGCGAAGATAAATGCATTCGGCTTGAAATATTCGATTTTCAGCCGGTTATCATTCCTGAATATCATTCGTCCGCTTGAATACAGCTTATTTGTGAGCAGCGCAATTTCCTTTTCCTGAGTGAAATCCGCTTCGAGGGTTTTTATTTCCTGCGAAACGCTTGTATATTGCTGCATAAACGCTTTAATGTCCTTGATCCCGGTGTATTCCTGCGCCGATGCGTAACAGTTTGAACACAGAAGAATGAATAAAACAAGTTTTCTTTTCATTGGGTGTACGATAAAAATTCCCTGTATTTATTCAAACTGTTTATCCTGAAGAAGACGTTTCAGTTCTGCAATTTCCTTATCCTTTTCTTCTATCGATTTAGCTTGCTCTTCTATTGATTTATCCTTTTCTGCAAGCGCTTTATCCTTTTCTGCAATCCTTTTCTTATATAAATCCTGCGCATTGTTAAAAACACGCATAGCTTCCTTTTCGTCTTCTATTTTCTTGCGCTCTTCGGAATTGGCTGCCATTTCGATGAGAATATCGGTGATAAGCGTCATATTTTCATCATCCGGCTGGTGGTGATATTCTTTCATTACATCCGAACCCTGTATCACAAAATAATTCTGTTCAAAGATACTGAGCAGCCTGTCGAGGTTTGTAGTGTATCGCACGTCGGTGATTCTGCCTGCCTGAATAACATAACTGTCATGGGTAAGCAGTTCTATAAATTCCACCTTTGCATTGATTGGTTTCCGGTCGCGCATGTCGGTACTTATACGTCCGGTTTTAATGCAGGGACATTTGATTTCGGGAAGGTTGTTGCCCAGAATATAGATTGTCGTAATCGGCAGGACTGTTTTCTCTTTGTCTATAATCTCTTCTTTTGAATACTGTTCTCCAAGATACTTGCGAAAACGCATTACGTCCATGATATCCCATGATTTCTGGACTTCGATCAGTATCTTTTCACGTTTGCCATCGCTGGCACGAACGCTTGCCATAAAGTCTAAACGGAAGATGGAAAAGTATGCAAGACTTCCCTTCTTCTCCTTTTTTCCCTGTTTTACCTTCTTTTCCCTGTTTTCGCTTTTGTCGGAAATCTCTTCCATTTTATATGTGAACTCCTGCGGCAGAACGGAGACGTCTTCTACCTGACGTTCAAGTATGGTACTGAGAAAAAATTTCACTATCCGCTGATTTTCCATCAGTCTCTTGAATACTGTATCGTATATCGGATTGGCGATAATTAACGATTTTAATCCTTTTTTCTTCACTTCTTTTTTCTTCATTTTTATTATCAATTAATATTATAACAGGCTGCAAAATTATTAAATATTTTTGATACCCGGCAAAATTTGATCAGGATTTACAGGCTTGCCGACGTCAGCACAGACCCAGAAATGTCTCCTGCAGTTCTGGACTGCAAGTAAGTGACCCGAGTAACCACATATTTTATTGGGTAGTGTTATAAAAAATATGCTATCACCATTATACATATCCAAAATTAATATAAAAGAAAGCTAATTTAAATACTTTCAAATGGTTTCGTATTATTTTTGAGAAACAGCATGTTTTTCTGAATGCCCGTCTGATACGGTGTCTCAGTCGGCAATTATTTCCCTCAATACCAACTGTACAGTATTTTCCAGTTATATGGTTGTCCTGTTTAAAGGCAATGATAAAATCTGTACAGATACGATCATAACTAATCCCCGATGCAAGAAGTCTTTTTCGTAATTTCCCGGCTGTCTTCAGGTCTCGCTTGCCCCAAACAAAGGAGACGATTTCTCCACTTTCTCTGTTATAGGCAGATTAACCATACTTTGTTTTTCTTTTCTCCAACATATGTCCAAAATTCATCCACTTCCAGAGAGGCAATAATGAAGTTGTTTCGGTTTGATTATATAATGAGATTTGACAAGTACTGATAATACTTTAACAATCCTAATATTCTCTATTACTGATATATCTCTAATCTCAACTCCGCGAACCATCATCAATAATATGCGCTTTATCAAGGATGAATGACAACCTTTGTAACTGAGCGCATGATCTCCGATAAACTAATGTCCACAATTTTTGCACAAATAATTTTGCTTCCCTGATTGTTTTTTCCCATTTTTCTTTACATTTGTACTTTGACAATGGGGGCAATAAAGTTCTATTTATATTTTCATTATACAATGATAGTACTTTTTCCTTCATTGTCAATTTTTTATAGCAGCATACTTTTTATAACACCATCTCAACATCAAATCGCTGACCGCCAAACTGACCTACAGAATAAATGTTCTGATAGAAAATAACTGGCAAGTCTTTTTCAATTGAAATTTTCGTGATGCCTTGCCAGAGTCACCAAAAACTTTGTGCAAATCTGTGACTTTGCAGTAAACAGGAAACTCCAAAGTTCCGAACTGCCATTTTGGGAGTGATTTTACATAAAAACCAGTCGGAGTTACAGTAATTTTATCTTCTCCGACTGTTAAATTTTCTTAAAAAACAAATTTTTTTCTATGTTTCGCAACATGTTTTTTTATGTTTTTTAATATCAGTATTTTACGTAAAAACAGGGCTTAATTTTACAATCTTCTCGGATACAGTGTTTTATTAAAAGCATCATTAAGTTTCAATTAAGCGAAATATTTAACCGTTAATTGAATGGGCATGTTGCAGATAACAGATTTATATCTAACTTTACGCGGTAAATATATTACGTTATTTTAATTATTAATTTAAATTTAAATTTTTTAACATGAACAAAGTAGAACTGATTGATGCAATAGCAGAAAGTGCATCGTTGACGAAAACAGACGCAAGGAAATTTTTAACTGCGTTTTCAGAAGTTACTTCAGCAGCCCTGGTTAAAGGTGAAAAAGTACCATTATTCAGATTTGGAATTTTTTCCGTAGCTGAAAGATCAGCCAGAGTAGGGCGCAATCCGCTCACGGGAGCAAGTCTTAATTGCCCGGCAAAAAAAGTCGTGAAATTCAGACCAAGCTCGAGTTTGAGCGCCAAGGTGAAGTAAACTGAAATTTGATGTTTTTTAGGACAGGGCTGTTCCAGAACAGCCCTGTTTTATATGTTATTTACTGGCTGCAATTTGCTGGTCAATAGTTACTAAGGCTTAGCTTGACAAATAAAAATATCATCTTTCAAAAAAAATGCATAATTTTGTAACCGCTATTTAAGAAAATATATATGGAATTAAAATTATCGGCAGAAGTAGGTGAAATCATTCGTTACAGCAGAGAAGACACTATCAGACTGGGGAATAATACTGTTTCCCCCGACCATTTTTTTCTGGGAATAATCAGGCATAAGGATAACGACGCCTGCAGATTACTGGTAGAATTGAATATTGATATAAGCGAGTATAAGTATTTAATAGAGAATAAACTGCGTCTATC
>JAIRZR010000121.1 GCA_031267155.1 Prevotellaceae bacterium
AGATATTCCTTAAAAAATATGTCGAGAATATCCTTTACTGTCGCTCCGTTGATTTTGCGAACGGCAATCTCTTTGCGCCGTTCCTCGCAGGTAAGCGATACCATAGATACAAAGCCGAATATGCATACTGTCAAACAAACGAGCGAAACGACGGTAAGTATCGCAAGCAGGGCGTTTTCCGATTTCAGAAATTTATTGTATTCTTCTTCTGTATTGTAACATACATAATATCTATTGGGAAATTCCTTTTCTACGATTTTTCTGATTTTTTCCATGCAGGTTTTCCAGCTTCCTTCGTTATATTTGAACATTATATATTGTCTGAGGTTTTGACGGGTGGAGGTGTACAAAATCGGGTAGGGTGTAACTGTTGGCGATAAATTATATGCATTTTTTATTACACCCTTCACCATGTACATGTTATTATAACCAAACGATTTCCCTGCAGATTTGTACCATCCGAAAGCTTTTGCCGCCGATTCGTTTATTAACACATACTTTTCATCGTCATTATCTTTCAAAGATTCTCCTTCAATCAGTTCAAGTCCATAGAATTTCATATATTCTTCCGAAATCTTACTTTCTATCACAGTTACCTCTTTGGCGTCTTTATGTTTATCCTCCCAATGATCTATTGACGCAGCACTGAACCAAGACAAGGGCAACAGAGGGCTATATCCGGACAGCGCTTCTTTTATTTCAGGTATCTGTTTGATTTTATCATTCAATACTGTCATTTCTTCGGACTTAATATTTATTTCTATTACGCCGCTGTTTTTGAATGAAAATCCCAAATCGGCAATATTGTGCAGGTAATACATCTGCTTCAGGATGATGAGCGTACAGAATGCAAATACGATACTGATTATTAACTGAACGACAGTCGAGGTCCTGCGCAGTATCTTTTTGTTGCTGTGTATGCTCGCATTGAGCGTGCTGCGGCGAAAGAGTGCGAGCGTCAAAAAGAAAACTGTCAGCGATACGGCGATGATGCCTGCTATATAGATGACTGATTCGAAAGATATTGCCGACAGCTCCAGGCGTACTCCCGATACTCTCAGAAAAGAGGAATGGAGAATAATTATTAATACCAGACCAAGTATAAGCGCGGCAATCAGCGACATGAGGAACTCGACCGACAGCATTGTAAACAGCGAGCGTCCCGACGCTCCGTAAACTGTTCGCAATGCAAGTTCCCGCTGACGCATCCTGAAACGGCTCACAAACAGTGTCAGATAATTGAACAGCGTACACAGTATCAACAGCGATCCGGCAATGGCAAAAATAATAATGTGTTGAAATTTGACTTCCCTTCTGACACTGGCGTCTGTGTAGCGCACCGAAGTAAGCGGAACAAGCGTCATGTCTTTAGCAAAGTCGCCGCCTGTTCCTGAAATTTTATGTTCATAGAGCTTTTTCTTAAACGCATCCATATCTGTTTCGGGAACAATTTCGACAAGCGTATGTACGAGTGTCAGGTTCCATCCCTCGGGCACAGTCGACCAAAACTCGAACCTTCCTAAAAATTCGAACGGATAATTGCTGTGTTCGGACAAACCGGTTACTACCGCACAAATTTCATATTCGTCGAGACTGTGATTATTCATCACAATTTTTTTACCGACAGGACTTTCATTGCCGAACAGTTGCAGCGCTTTTTTGCGGGTAACTGCTACTTTTTTGCTGTCAGGCATCAAAAAATCCATATTTCCTTCAACAATTTTAACGTTGAACATGCCGAAAAACAGCGAATCAACCCGGAGAATACTGGCTGTATGATTGACTCCTTCATATTTGAAATCAATATTTCCAGGCTCGACTGCAGCCGCGTTTGCTGTTTCCGGAAAAGTGGATTTGAGATATTTTGCCAAAGGATAGGGAGTGAAACTTGTAGTCCTGTCTTCTCTAAATGACTCATACTGCCGATTTACGCAATACATCCTGTCGGCATTTTTATGGAAACTGTCGTACGTCATTTCGTAACGTATCCAGAGCGCTGCCATGGCGAAACAGACGAATCCCACAGCCAGTCCAACGATGCTTATAAGCGTCTGGTTTTTGTATTTCCGCATATTGCGGAAGGCTACTTTGAAATAATGCTTTATCATATATGTTTCAATTAAATAGAAATTTCGATATCGGAACTATATTTTACAGGAACAAAAGTAATAATTTTTTTTTTAATCGAGCCTGCAGACCGTTGGGGTGCATTCCAAAATGTCGTTTTTTCTCATTTCATGGAATTATAACAGACTTGAAAAGTCGGATTTTCATAACCGCAGGTCATGATCTGCATATGCCAAAATTCCCTCCCTGAGCGAGGAAATTCCCTCTCCGAGCGAGGAAATTCCCTCTCCGAGCGAGGAAATCCCTGCTCGGAGCGAGGAAATCCCTGCTCGGAGCGAAGAAATTTCCGCTCCGAGCGAGGAAATCCCCACTCCGAGCGAGGAAATTCCCTCTCCGAGCGAGGAAATCCCCGCTTTTACTGACAACGTTCCCTCTTTTACTGACAACGTCCTCGCAAAAAGCGACAAAATGTCAGTTGCAAGCGATAATGCCTCCGCAAGTCCAACCATGGACGGCGCTGAAATGCGTGAAAAGGCGGCAAAGTAAAAAACGACATTTTGGAATACACCCGACCGTTGGGTGTATTCCAAAATGTCGGACTGTTTAATTTTATCAGCGGTATGGGTGAAAGCATTTTCCGACAGAAATGAGTTACTCCGGAACGGTTTCCGACTTTTTCAGTCTGAAACAGGTTAGCATTAGGTGGTATCTTCTGTGCATAGGCGACATTTTGGAATACACCCAGACCGTTTCGCTGGCAGTTGCTGTCATGCAGGCTTTTCTGTTCGCCTTTACGATACTGACGCTGGTGGAAGTACGTGCCTGCGCTGGCTTGCTTTTTTGTTCTTTGCCGTGCTTGCCGTTGGCGTGATGGCTATCGCGTGCAAAAGCCTTAAAAGACTTGTGTTGGCTCAAGAGCAAGCATGGTTTTGCCTGACCTCAAAAACGCGCTTTCGCAAAAAATTCTCATTCGTTTTTTCGGCAGTGGCAATCTGTCAGATGGTCATTAACATATCCGACGGCTTGCAGATGGGCGTAGCATATTGTAGAGCCAAAGAATTTAAACCCTCTTTTTTTCATATCCCTGCTGACAGCCTCGGAGAGTGGAGTGGACGCCGGAATTTCGCTTAATGTTTTCCAGTGATTTATAACAGGCTTTCCCTCGGGCAGGAATGATTTAAGGTATTGGCAAAAACTTCCAAATTCCTTCTGTACTTCAAGAAAATGCCGCGCATTGGAGACAGTAGATTCTATCTTGTTTCTGTTGCGGATAATACCGGAATCCTGCATCAGAATTTCCACATCCTTTTCGGTAAACTGTGCTACCTTATGCACATCAAAACCTGCAAACGCCTTCCGGTAGTTTTCCCTTCTTCGCAGAATCGTTAACCAGCTCAATCCCGCCTGAGCGCTTTCCAGCACTAAAAACTCAAACATTTTCCCGTCATCATTTATTTCACGCCCCCATTCTTCGTCGTGATAGCGAACATATACCGGGTCTTTGCCGCACCATCCGCAACGCCGTATATCATCTGTTTCGTTCATAATTTATAATTTATAATCGAATTTCCTTTCACGCAAATATCAGAATCAGCAGCTGTGCCGATATCACACGCAGAAACATAGTCAGCGGGTACACTGTTGCATAGCTTACCGAAGGAGCATCGTTTCCGGCTGTCATCGAAGCGTATGAGAGTGCGGGAGGATCGGTAGTGCTTCCGGCAAGCAGTCCCATCAGAGTAAAATAGTCGATATGCATGAAACGCCGGGCGATTATACCTGTGATAATGAGAGGCGCTACAGTAATAATAACGCCAATCCCGATCCAGCGCAATCCGCCGCCATAGACAATCGTATCGACAAACTTTTCGCCGGCGCCCAGCCCGACGCAGGCAAGGAAAAGACAAATGCCAATCTCGCGAATCATGAGGTTTGCGCTCATTGTAGTGTAGGTAACCAGTTTGAATTTGGCTCCGAACACGCTCATCAATATTGCCACAATGAGAGGTCCGCCTGCCAAACCCAGTTTTACAGGCTGCGGCATTCCGGGGAATGCAAACGGAATGCTGCCAAACAGAACGCCGAGAAATATTCCCGTGAACAGAGGCACAATATTCGGCTCGTTCAGGCGTTTTAGCTTGTTCCCCAATATCTTTTCCGTATCGGAGATCGCCATTTTACTTCCCACAACAGTGAGTCTGTCTCCGAACTGCAGTTTCAGCTCGGGATGAGCGACAAGATCTATTCCCGAACGGTTGACGCGGGTAACAGTTACTCCGAAACGGTTTCGCAAATTAATATTCGCCAGCGATTTGCCGTTTATTTCCGCACGGGTGACAAGTATCCTGCGCGATAAAAGCTCGCTGACGGGCTTAGTCCAGTCGTCCATGCTCATATCGACCCGTTTGCCGATGAAAACCGAAATAGCCTCCATATCCTGCGGTCTTGTGATAACGAACACCCTGTTTCCCTCGTTCAGCACCGTCTCCGACGAAACGGTTTCGATATTCCCGTCATTGTACATGATGCGCGAAATGACGAGTTTACGGTCGATAAGGTTTATAACCGACTGTATGCTTCTGCCGAACAGAGCCGGATTCTTCACTTCAATCGACAGCGTGCTCGCAAGATCCCTTTTATTTGAATTTTCGGCTTCCAGACGTTCGCTTTCCCTCTCGAGACTGATGCGGAAGACAAACCGTATGAGTATAATCGAAAAAATGATCCCCACAACTCCAAGCGGGTAGGCTACAGCGTATCCAAGCGCGATCGAGGGGTCTGCGGCAGTCCCGTTCACACTCGAGTATGCCTCCTGCGCGGCGCCCAGTCCGGGGGTATTGGTGACGGCGCCCGACAGGATGCCGACCATTGTATGTATCGGTATATCCGAAATGCAGTATATGGTCAGCGTGGCGATTACGCCAAGAGCCACCGTATTTGCCGCCAGAAGATTCAGCCGTATCCCGCCTTTCCTGAAAGAAGACAGGAAGCCGGGACCGACCTGCAGTCCAATTGCATATACAAACAGAATCAGTCCAAATTCCTTTACGAAATGTAAAATGAAAGGTTCAACTGTAAAGCCGAAATGGGAGACGGCAATGCCGACAAACAGTATCATCGCCATGCCCAGCGAGATTCCGCAGATCCTGATTTTTCCGAGAACAACTCCCGAAGCTATCACAAAAGCCAGCAACAAAACCGTGTGCGCCACGGAATTGTTCCATAAAAAACCTGATATCCAGTACATAATTTTAAATAAGCCGATAAATTGCGGGATTACCCCCAATCAATAAAACCTGCCCCTGTTATCAACTATATTCGCCTTTTCGTACAGAACCCTGTAGAAGGTAGAATAATTGTTTGATCCCAGCCGCGATTTTACCGCTTCGGGAGTCTGGGCTTGAGGATTTTCCGCAATACCTGTTACGAGATAAACGTACACGCCGCTTTCGCCCGCAACCGGTTCCGACAGTTTATTTTCGGGGCTGGACGTTACCGCTCCCAAAAGCCTGTACTCCGGCATTCTTAATGAAGGAATATATGAAGTGTTGAAATTTATTGCAGGAGAAACGCTTGCCACGCTTGCGCCAAGTTTCGCTGCAAGCTCGTCGATTGTGCCCGCGTCCTTTTTGGCGTCGGATATCTGAGCGTTTAAATATTCCGCTTTCCTGTTCTTGATAACTTCCGGTATAATCTGTCTTTTTACCTTGTCGTACGGCGAAATCCCGGCGTCTCTCGCTCCAACAAGAACTGCGACAATGTAGGTGTTTTTGCCGTCGACCTCCAGAATCCCGGATACATCGCCTTCTTCCGCTTCATACATCCAGCGTATGAGGTTCGAGGCCTGGGGATACTGGGCTACGGACTTGCTTTCCATTCCGACATTGTTTTCCCTGCGCGGCGACAGTCCTTCTTCGGTGCAGGCAGCCCTGAATTTTTCCACACCGCCTTTGCCCTGTACGGCAATCTTGTTTGCCTGGGCATAATAGCTTTGATATGTTTCCTGGCTTGGAGTGATGTTTTTCTTAACCGTAGCCAGCTGTACTTTGTTGCTGTAGAGTTTTGCATCCCTGACTTTCACTATGTGAACTCCAAACTGTGTCTGGACTTTCATCAGGCTTCCGACAGGTTTGAAGAAACATGAATCGCTGAACGGGCGAACCATGCTCTTGAAATCGAACCAGCCCAGATCGCCTCCATTGGCAGCCGTCCCGTCCGTGCCAAACTCTTTGGCGAGATCGGCGAAACTTGCTCCCTTTTTAAGAAGATTCAGGACGCTGTCCGCTTTGACGGCGTTTTCGGGACTGAACAGTATGTGCTCGGCTTTGACGGAATCGGGCAAGTTCCGGAACCTGACGATTCCTGCCAGATTATATGTGTTGCCGTCCTGATAATAGGGCAGTACGTCGCCCGCCTTTTTGTTGAAAACCACGGTATCCAGCACTGTCGGAAGTTCTCCCTTTTTGTAATACATGCTGTCGGGCGCAACATCGGAGTTTCTTCTTACAAACATATACATGGCGGCTGGCGACAGCGTATCCATTTTTGTCTGGAGTTCCTCCATTTTGTACATTACCTTCTCGTAATCGTTTGCCGAAGGAGTAGCCGTGAAAGCGACAAATTCGATGTCTCTTGACCTTGTGGATTTATACTTCAGTCTGTTTTTATTGTAATAATCTTTCAGATCGGCTTCCCTGTACGAAATCAGTGAATCGGCTACGGAAGCATAATCTTTCAGGATGTACGAAAATTCGAAGTTGTTTTTTTCTCCTTCCAGGGAGTATTCAACGTCTATGGAATTGACATAATTGCTCTTGGTTTCCAGCTGGGAATATCTGGAATACAGACGGTCGTTGATGACCTGATCTTCGATATCATTCCACCAGATTCCGATAGCTCCGGACATGTTCATGACAAAGTTTTGAAGCTGGGCGCGGTCAACGGTTCCGGTTTCCGGATTCGTGAATATCTGCGTGATTATCGGAGACAGGGTCGTTCCCGTGACGGTCAAATCCGTCAATTCGGTTTCCGAAACCGAAAGTCCGATCTTACTGTACTCCGCATCTCTCACGTATTTCGAGATCAGATCCTGCCATGTCTTATCTCTCAAACTTTCGTTTACCCTGTCATTCATTGGCGGAGCATCCTGAGAATACAGCGAATAACTGATTTTGTATATTTCGGTATTATACTTCAGCAAATTCTCAAACTCTTCTCTGCTGACTGTATTTCCCGCTATTTTGCCCATATCATCTTCCGATGAAAAAAGCGCCCTTGCCGTAGCAAGCGTATCCGCATTAACAATAAATGCAAGCAAAGCTATACCTATAACTATTGAAACAAATACCCCTGCTTTTGTCCTTAGTGTCTCTAATGTTGTCATTTAATTTCTAACTGTTTATAATAATAAAGCCTAAATTTCAAAGACGCGAAATTACAAAAAAATTTGATTCCACTATAAATTTATGAAAAATTTGATCGCTCTTTTATTAAAAGATATACTAATTAGCTTATCTTTAAGACTTTTAATTTTATAATAAAATACGCGTCCGAAATGAAAGAAAACGATTCCCTGCAGCTTGAATGCAGCGTTTTTGCCAGTTTCGCGATGCAGTGCAAGCCTCAATCGGGGCGAAATACTATTTTGAGGCGCTATGATATTTGCGAAATTGCCCGCAGAACATCAAAAGAGTTAAAAACTAAAAGTTGAGTAGCATTGATTATAAGTAATCCACAACAATTAATGTAACAAGATTTGGCATATTGTATATTTAGAGTATATTTTCACGATAATTGATACGATTTAATATGAGACATGTTGAATTAACAGAAACGGAAAT